>JALWJU010000308.1 GCA_026997055.1 Paracoccaceae bacterium
AAGGGGAGGTCGTTTCATCCGTTCAGCCCGACGCGCTCGAAGGCCGCGCGCATCAGCCCCAGACCCTGTTCGAACTGGTAATTCTCCCGGATCAGCTTGCGGGCATTTTCCGATATCCGGTGCCAGAGCGCATCGTCGGTATTCAGGGCTTTTACCGCTTCCCGCCATTCCTGCGCGCTTGAGGCGATCAGGCAGTCTTCGCCGTGCCGGCAGCCGATGCCTTCGGCGGCGATCGGGCTCAGGATGCAGGGCACCCCGCGGGCAAGGGCTGCGAGCACCTTGCCCTTGATCCCGGCACCGTGCAGCAGGGGGGCGATGAAGATCCGGTGGCGGTCATAGGCATCGGCGACATTTTCGACATAGCCCACGGCGCGCAGGGAGGGGCCTTGCAGGTGGTCGAACCGGTCTCCCATCCCGGCGCCATAGACATGCAGGACCTGATCCGGGTCATCGGACTCGATCAGCGGCAGCACCTGGCGGACAAACCACAGCACCGCTTCGGGGTTTGGCGCGTGGTCGAAGCTGCCGAGGAACGAAAGGCCGTGGCGCTCCTCGAGCCCGGGCACCGTTTCGGGCATTTCGACCACCCAGGGGCATTTCGCGACCGGCACCGCTTCGCCCAGCTCCTGGCGGATCAGGGCGTGCTCGACTTCGGTATAGGAAAGCACGAGATCCACGGCACCCATCACGTCAAGCTCACGGGCGCGGGTTTCCCGGGCCCTTTGCCGGCTTTGCTCGTCGCCCAGGAGGTCTGCGGCACGCTGTTCGCGCAGGAAGTGCAGGTCGGCATTGTTGAACAGTAACGGCACGCCCGGGGCCGCTTCGCGCAGGGTGGCAAGCACCTCTTCGGCCACATGGTAGCGGGTGATGTAGAAGGCATCGAAACTCCCGGCATGCTGCCTCAGGTAAGCATCCAGAGACAGGTGGAAGGGTGCGCGGACGACCTCGATCCCGGCCCGTTCGATGTCTTCCGTATAAGCGCCCATATGGGCCAGGTCGCGGGGGGCGAAGGTGACCTTGTAGCCCAGCGCCTGCACCAGGCGCATTTCCTGCATGGCGGCGTAGCTGCCCGCATCGCGGTCCGGGCGTGGCGTGGTCTGGTCGATGAACAGGATGCGCCCCCTCACGCCGCGATCGGGGGTGGTTTCGTCAATATCGGCAAGCCGGTCGCTCCAACCCGCCGCAAAGACGGCGCGCCGCTCGGGATCGGCGCGCAAGGTGTCGGGGGCGGGCAGGGGCGTGGCTGGCATGTCTTCGCCCGGCTCGCGGCGGTAGAGAACGGCCGAAGGGATATACCAGGCGTCCAGCCCTTCGGCGCGCAGGCGAAGGGCCAGGTCGATTTCCTCGAAGCCGTGCAGATGCGCCGCCTCGCCGAGCCCGCCAACGCGCTGCCAATGGGCGCGGGTGGTCATCAGGGCTTCGCGGCCGATGAAATCGCAGCGGCGGGCATGGCAATAGCGGGGGTCCCATGGATTATGGTTCTGGCCGAAGCGCAGCGCGGTACCGTCGCGCCGCAGCAGGCCGCCGCCGTCAAAAAGCCGCCCGTCCGGATGGATATGCCGCGGCCCGACCAGACCGGCGCCTTCGAAGCGGTCGAGACCATCGGCCAGCGCCTCGAGCCAGCCGCTGGCCACCTCGCCATCCTCGCCGAGCAGCACCAGGTATCGGCCCCGGGCAAGCTGCGCGGCCCTGTTGGCGCTGGGAGCGAAACCCCTGGGCGTATCATTGCGCAGGAGGCGCAGATTGGTCACCAAGTCTTCGATCCCGGTCGTGGCATCGCCCGAGGCATCGTCCACGACGATCACCTCGAAGCGCAACTCGCCGCAGGCCAGGACCAGGCTGCACAGGGTCATGTAGAGGCTGCGGAATCGGTCGCGGCTGACGATGATGATGCTGGCATCCACCTCGGGCCATTTCGGCAGCACCAGGGGGGCGGGCCGGACATTGCGGACCCCGCCTTCGAGTACCTCCAGCGCATGGGCGATATTGGCCTGTTGCGGCCCGTCGGGCCGGCGCCTGAGCCAGGTCTTCAGACCCTCCATGCGCACCCGCTCCTGGCCGGAAAGCTGGCCGGGATAGGGCGGGCGGCTTTGCTTTTGCAACTCGTTGAGCGGTGTAACCAGCGACTGAAGGAATATCTGCGCATCCAGCAGGCGCTGTGCGGAACTGAAATCGGTAACGGTCAGGTTTCGCCACTCGCCGTTCAGGTGCCGGGGCGGGAAATGCACCCGCTTCGGCTCCGGGCCGAGGCTCTCGGTAAAGGCATGTTCTCCGTCGAGGTAAAAGCGGTAGCGCCCCACCTGCGAGGCGCGCAGCAGCAGGCTGGTGCCGTGGTCTTCGAGCAGCGATACCTCCAGGTCACGGTGATTCAGGATTGGAAAGGCCTGACCGCCGGCAAACAGTTCCAGCCCATGCCCCGGCGTGACGAAACCCGGCAGGGGAGCGGTGAGCCAGACCCCTTCGCCCCGTGCTTCCTGTGCGCTCAGTCGCATCAGAGCCCTGCCGGGCCGCCAGTCCTGGCCATGCACGAGCGGCTCGGCGAGAAACAGATAGGGCGGCAGGTTGGAGCCGTCCTCGACATATTCCTCGGCGATCAGGGTCATGTGCAGCGTGCTCTCATGGGGAAGCGTCGTCAACTCCTGCGACAGGTGCGTGTAATCCTCGGGCAGGTGCCCGCCGATCTTTCCGGGCTCGAGCGGCAGGGCGTATTCACGCTTCCTCCCCCTGTACCTGTGGCTCAGTTGCAGCCGACCGCGCACACGATGCCCGGCCAGCAGAGCCGAAAAATGCAGCGGCTGGCGTGACGGCGGCAGGTGGATCGGCGCGTTCACGCGGGCCTGGGCGCTTTTCCTGAAGACGTGAAAAGCCACCTGCAGGGTTTCGCCTCCGGGCAGGGACCAGTCCGCCAGTTCGTTGAGCCCCGCCCAGACGGATCTGGGCCGGATTCCGCGCATCCCTCCCGGGCGGACCAGCGCTCCGGTAGAAAAACGCGGCCGGTGACACAGGACAGCAGCCAGCTGGCGACGCGCTCCGGTATCCGGCTCCTGCAGACGCAGCGCTTCATTGCCGACACGCACCGCCAGGTCGATATGCACCCTGTCCGGACGAACGCGGACAAAGACCCGACCCTCGACCAGCAGAAAATCGGTTATGCCTTCGGGCAGCTTCTGGCCGTCATTCGCATTCATGATCCGGTGACTCGGCTCGTTGCCGGCAGCCTGGCCAAAGGTGCCGCCAGAGCCTGTCCGGTTACTTCAAGTGTTTTTCGTACTTTCTCGCACTATGGGTGAATTCGTGGGCGGATGTCCACATGTCATCTTCGGACACCCGCCATACAGCCGCGCGAATGTCCACCACGAGGCGGAGAAGCGGGCTTGAGTGTGCGGCAGCTTGGGCTTATCCTTCCTCGGGCATTGTCGATCTTGAGGATACCCTTCATATGACATTAACCCCCGTCCTGTTATGCGGAGGCTCCGGGACCCGGCTCTGGCCCTTGTCACGAAAAAGCTACCCCAAGCAATTTTCCCGCCTTGTCGGCGATCAGTCCCTGTTTCAGGCCTCTGCCGAGCGGCTGTCCGGTGGCCCCTTTGACCGCCCGCTGGTGCTGACCAATTCCGACTTCCGCTTCATCGTCACCGAGCAGCTTGCCGAACTGGGCATCGACCCCGGCGCGATCCTGATCGAGCCCGAGGGGCGCAATACCGCGCCCGCCGTGCTGGCGGCGGCGCTCCATCTGCGCGAGCAGGACCCGGACGGGCTGATGCTGGTGGCGCCCTCGGATCATGTCATCAGCGACCGCGCCGCCTTTCACAAGGCGGTAGAGGCCGGGGTGGAAGCGGCAGAAAGGGGCGATCTCGTGACCTTCGGCATCACCCCGACCCATGCGGAGACCGGCTACGGCTACCTGGAGCTTGACGGCCCGCCACGGCCCGATTGCGCCCAGCCCTTTCGCAAGTTTGTCGAAAAGCCCGACCTAGCCACCGCCGAAAAGATGCTCGCGGCGGGCAATTACCTGTGGAATGCGGGCATCTTCCTCTTCTCGGTCAAGTCGATTGTCGAGGCCTTCGAGCGCCATGCCGCCGACATCCATGCCGGGGTGAGCGCCGCCATTGCCGAGGCCCGGCCCGATC
>JALWJU010000309.1 GCA_026997055.1 Paracoccaceae bacterium
ACGCCATCCTGCTCGATGCCCCCTGCAGCGCCACCGGCACCATCCGCCGCCACCCGGACCTGCCCCACGCCAAGGACGGCAGCGACTTCCCGACCCTCTTTGCCCTGCAGGAAGCGCTGATCGACAAGGCGCTGGGCCTTCTCAGGCCCGGCGGGCGGCTGGTCTATTGCACCTGTAGCCTGCTGATCGACGAGGGCGAAGAGCAGATCCGCGATGCGTTCGCCCGCCACGAGGGGCTGGCGGCCGAGCCCGAAGCCCTCGCGCTCCCCGGCATCGAGCAGGCATGGCGCAGCGAAGAAGGCGGCCTGCGCCTGCGCCCGGACTACTGGGCCGACCGGGGCGGCATCGACGGCTTTTACATCGCCGCCCTGCGCAAGGGCTGAGCGGGCCGGTCCGCGCCGCCCGGTTTCGCATGACAGCCCGGCCCCCGCCCTGTATGCTCGCCCCAAAGAGCGGGGCGCGTCCCCCGCCAGCTTGCAGCCGAAGAGCAGCCGGACGAGGCATCCCGTGGCACGAAACAACACCTGGCGCGACCACAAGGAGCGTTTTCTCAACCGCTGGCACGCACGCCGCGCCGCCCGCGCCCGCCCGGCCACGGGCTTCGTCTCCCAGCCCGAGCCGCGCACGATCGGCTCCTATGCCCGCGGCAAGCAGCTGGTCGCCGGCAACCTGCTCTTTGCCGGCCATCTGGTGAATGCGCCGGGCGACATGCTCTGGCAGGTCGCCGCCCCGACCGCTTCCTTCACCGCCGAGATCAACGGCTTTGCCTGGCTCGACGACCTCGCCGCCCTTGGCGACCGCGCCGCCCGGCTGACGGCGCAGAAATGGCTTCTGGGCTGGATCGCGGCCTATGGCGACGGGCGCGGGCCGGGCTGGACGCCCGATCTCACCGGGCGCCGGCTGATCCGCTGGATCAACCACGCCCTGTTCATCCTCAATGGCCAGGAGCCCGACGCCACCCTGGCCTTTTACCGCTCGCTTGCGCAGCAGACGATCTTTCTTTCGCGCCGCTGGCAGGGGGCAAGCCCGGGCCTGCCGCGCTTCGAGGCGCTGGTGGGGCTGATCTATGCCGGCCTCGCCCTCACCGGCATGGAAGAGCACGCCGACCCGGCGGTAAGGGCCCTGGCGCGCGAATGCGAAAGCCAGATCGACGCCGAGGGCGGCATCCCCACCCGCAACCCGGAAGAGCTGCTCGAGGTCTTTACCCTGCTCACCTGGGCCGCCTCCGCGCTCAGCGAATCCGGGCGCCGCGCGCCGGGCGAACAGCTGGCGGCGATCGAGCGCATCGCTCCTACCCTGCGCGCCCTGCGCCATTCCGACGGCGGGCTGGCGCGGTTTCACGGCGGCGGGCGCGGGATCGAAGGCCGGCTGGATCAGGCGCTGGCCGCTTCCGGCGTTCGCCCGGCCCAGCAGGTCGGGCTGGCGATGGGTTATGCGCGGCTTTCGGCCGGGCGCACCAATGTCATCATGGACGCTTCCCGCCCGCCCCGGGGCGAGGCCAGCGCCGGGGCCCATGCTTCGACGCTGGCCATCGAGCTTACCTCGGGGCGCCGCCCGCTGATCGTCAATTGCGGCTCCGGGGCGCATTTCGGCGAGGAATGGCGCCGGGCCGGGCGCGCCACCCCCTCCCATTCGGTGCTCTGCCTCGACGGGCTTTCGTCGTCGCGTCTGGGGAGCGAGCGGGGCCGGCGCGGCAGCGGCGCGCTGCTGGTCGAGACCCCGCGCGACGTGCGCCTGCAGAAGCTGGCCGAAGAGGGCTCGACCGGGCTGGTGGGCAGCCATGACGGCTATCGCGCAAGCCACGGGCTTACGCATGTCCGCCGGCTGGACCTCTCCCATGACGGGCGCGCACTGCTGGGCGAAGACAGCCTCGCGGCGATCAGCGAGGCCGACCAGCAGCGCTTTTCGCGCCGTCTCGACAGGACCAGCCTGCAGGGCATCCCCTTCGTGATCCACTTTCACCTGCACCCGGAGGTGGACGCGGCGCTGGATCTGGGCGGCAGTGCCGTTTCGCTGGCGCTGAAAAGCGGCGAGATCTGGATTTTCCGCTATACCGGCCAGGCCGAGCTTGCCATCGAGCCCAGCGTTTACCTGGAGAAGAACCGCCTCAAGCCGCGTGCGGCAAAACAGGTGGTTCTCACCGGCCGCGCTTTGGATTATGCGACCCGTATCCGTTGGTCTCTGGCCAAGGCGCAGGACACGCCCACGGCGATCCGCGACCTCGAGGCAGATGCGCTGACGGTCCTGCCATTCTGAGCCTTCGGGAGCCGCACCATGTCTCACCCCCCCCGCCACACGAAGATTCGCCGCGCCCTTCTGTCGGTCTCCGACAAGAGAGGGCTGATCGAGCTTGCCCGCGCGCTGGCCGAACGCGGGGTCGAGCTGCTTTCGACCGGCGGCACCGCCGAGGCCCTGCGCGCGGCCGGGCTCGCGGTCATCGACGTGGCCGAGGTGACCGGCTTTCCCGAGATGATGGACGGCCGGGTCAAGACCCTGCACCCGGCCATTCACGGCGCCCTGCTGGCGCTGCGCGACAATCCCGAGCACATGGCGGCGATGCAGGAACACGGGATCGCCCCGATCGACCTGCTGGTGGTCAATCTCTACCCGTTCGAGGCCACCGTGGCCTCCGGGGCCGATTACGAGACCTGCATCGAGAATATCGACATCGGCGGCCCGGCCATGATCCGCGCCGCGGCCAAGAACCATGCCCATGTGACGGTGATCGTCGATGTGGAGGATTACGAGAAGCTGATCGGCGACATGGACCAGCACGAAGGCGCCGTCTGCGAGAAATTCCGCAAGCGCCGCGCCCAGATCGCGCTGGCGCGCACCGCCGCCTATGATGCGGCGGTTTCAAGCTGGATGGCCGGGGCGATCGGCCTTGACACCCCGCGCCGGCAGGCGCTCGCCGGCAGCCTCGCCCAGCCCCTGCGCTATGGCGAGAACCCGCACCAGAAAGCGGCCTTCTACACCGATGGCAGCGCTCGCCCCGGCGTGGCCACCGCCCGCCAGCTGCAGGGCAAGGAGCTCAGCTACAACAATATCAACGACACCGACGCGGCCTTCGAACTGGTGGCCGAATTCGACCCTGCCGAAAGCCCCGCCTGCGTGATCGTCAAGCACGCGAACCCTTCCGGCGCGGCCCTGGGGGCGACGCTTGCCGAGGCCTATCAGCGCGCCTTCGACTGCGACCGCACCTCGGCCTTCGGCGGCATCGTCGCGCTCAACCAGGCGCTTGACGAGGCCACCGCCCGGCTGATCGGCGAAGTGTTTACCGAAGTGGTCATCGCCCCCGCGATCAGCGACGCGGCGCGCCAAGTGCTGTCGGCGAAGAAGAACCTGCGCCTGCTGGAAACCGGCAGCCTGCCGGATGCGCGCGCGCCCGGGCGCAGCTTCCGGCAGGTCTCAGGCGGGCTTCTGGTGCAGGACAGGGATGTGGGCCATGTGGCGCCTGCCGACCTCAGGGTGGTGACGAAACGCGCCCCCACCGAGGCCCAGATGCGCGATCTCCTGTTTGCCTGGAAGGTGGCCAAGCATGTGAAGTCCAACGCCATCGTCTATGCCAAAGACGGCGCCACGGTGGGCGTGGGGGCGGGGCAGATGAGCCGCGTCGATTCCGCCCTGATCGCGGCCACCAAGGCCGAGCGCATGGCAAAGGCGCTCGACCTCCCCGAAAGCCCGGCCAGGGGTGCGGCGGTGGCGTCCGATGCCTTCTTCCCCTTCGCCGACGGGCTGCTGGAAGCGGCCGCCGCCGGAGCCACCTGCGTGATCCAGCCAGGCGGAAGCATGCGCGACGACGAGGTGATCGCCGCCGCCGACGAAGCCGGCCTCGCCATGGTGTTTACCGGCATGCGCCACTTTCGCCACTGACCCGGAACCGCCGCCCCATGTTCCCCAAAGGGCCGTCCCGCCGGGCGCGGTCGAAATGGTACATGCCAGGCGCGAATATACGCGAATATGGAGGCAGGGGCAGCGTCCCGTGGTACCGGCCTCCCGAGCCCCCGAAACAGGCGAATCCGCCTCGACCATCCAGGCGCCGGTACCCGAAACATACCCGTCTTCCGCCTCCCGGATTGCCCGCTACCCGGCCAGCCCCTCCTCCTCCAGCAA
>JALWJU010000310.1 GCA_026997055.1 Paracoccaceae bacterium
ATATGCTTCGCTGGCAATCGGCGACCGGATCCTGACCATCCAGCCGCACCCGGAATTCACCCCCTGGCTGGTGGAAAAGCTGATCGAGACCCGCGGGCGCGGCGTGGTGGACGACGCCCTTCTGGAGGCCGCCCTTGCCCGCCTGCCACAGGAAAACGACAGCGCCGCCTATGCCCAGCGCATGGCGACATTCTTCAAGGAGGCCCGCGATGGCTGACTGGACCGACAAGCTCCCCGAAGCCGCCCGCGCCTATATCGCCGGCCACCGGCTCGACGAGGTGGAGTGCATCATCAGCGACCTGCCCGGCATCGCCCGGGGCAAGGCTGTGCCGGCGCGCAAATTCGCCCGCCAGAGCGCCTTTCACCTGCCCGACAGCATCTTCTTCCAGACCATCACCGGCGACTGGTCCGAGGCGGCGGCCAGCGAAGAAGGCTTCATCGAGCGCGACATGATCCTGATCCCGGACATGAGCACCGCCACCGCCGCCCCCTGGACCGGCGACTGGACCCTGCAGGTGATCCACGACGCCCACGACCGCGACATGAAGCCGATCCCCTACAGCCCGCGCAACGTGCTGAAAAGGGTGGTGGAAATGTACCGCAAGAAGGGCTGGGAGCCGGTGGTGGCGCCGGAGATGGAATTCTACCTGGTGGCGCGCAATCTCGACCCGGCCGAGCGGATCAAGCCGATGATGGGCCGCTCCGGGCGCCCGGCGGCGGCGCGTCAGGCCTATTCGCTGACCGCGGTCGATGAGTTCGGCCCGGTGATCGACGACATCTATGACTTTGCCGAGGCGCAGGGCTTCGAGATCGACGGCATCACCCAGGAGGGCGGCGCCGGCCAGCTGGAGATAAACCTGCGCCACGGCGACCCGGTGCTGCTGGCCGACGAGGTGTTCTACTTCAAGCGCCTGATCCGCGAGGCCGCCCTGCGCCACGACTGCTTCGCCACCTTCATGGCCAAGCCCATCGCCGAGGAACCCGGCAGCGCCATGCATATCCACCACTCGATCGTCGATGCCGAAACCGGGCAGAACATCTTTGCCGGCCCGCAGGGCGGCGACACGGATGCCTTTTTCCACTTCATCGCCGGGATGCAGAACCACCTGCCCTCGGTCATCGCGGTGCTGGCGCCCTATGTGAATTCCTACCGGCGCTATGTGCGCGACAATGCCGCGCCGATCAATCTCGAATGGGCCCGCGACAACCGCACCACCGGCATTCGCGTGCCGATCTCGCGCCCCGAGGCGCGGCGGGTGGAAAACCGCCTCGCCGGCATGGATTGCAACCCCTATCTCGGCATCGCCGCCAGCCTTGCCGCCGGCTATCTCGGCCTGATCGAGGAAAGGCGCCCCAAGCCCCAGTATCGCGGCGACGCCTATGACGGCGACGAGGCGATCCCGCGCGACCTGGGCGCGGCGCTGGACCTGTTCGACGCCGCCGAGGAGATGCGCGCGCTGCTGGGAGAGGAATTCGCCCGGGTCTATTCCATCGTCAAGCGCACCGAATACGAGGAATTCCTGCAGGTGATCAGCCCCTGGGAGCGCGAGCACCTGCTGCTGAATGTCTGACGCGGCAGCTGCTTTCTGAACGTTGGGCAAAAAACGCTCGCCCTGCGGCAGAAATGCCGCTACACTATTTGCGAAAAGATTTTTCGGAAAAACCGAAAGTGCAGGGAGAGTGCAGATGACCCAGCCCCCCGCAGAGCCGGCGCCGGCCGTTCAGGCGCCCGATGTCTATTCCGCCGAGCCGATCCCCGAAGCGGCCCGCGCCGAGGTCGAGCGCCTGATGGCCACGGGCGACCTGTTTCGCTACACCGCGCCCGAGGATGCGCCGGTGGCGCTGCTCGAGCGCGAATTCGCCGCCGCACTCGGGGCGAAATACGCGCTGGCGGTTTCCTCCTGCTCGGCGGCGCTGTTTCTCTCGCTCAAGGCGCTCGGCCTGCCGCGCGACGCGCGGGTGCTGATCCCCGCCTTTACCTTTGCCGCAGTGCCCTCCTCGGTGGTCCATGCCGATTGCGTGCCGGTGCTGGTGGAGGTGGGCGAGAATTACCGCATCGACATGGCCGATTTCGCCGCCAAGCTCGACGACAGCATCGGCGCCATCATCATCAGTCACATGCGCGGCCACACTTCCGACATGGACCAGATCATGGCCCTTGCCGATGCTGCCGGGGTGCCGGTGATCGAGGATGCGGCGCACTCTTTGGGCACGCTCTGGCACGGGCAGAATATCGGCACGATCGGCAAGATCGGCTGCTTTTCCTTCCAGTCCTACAAGATGCTCAATGCCGGCGAGGGCGGGATCCTGATCACCGACGATGCCGAGATCATGGCCCGCGCGGTGATCATGTCGGGCGCCTACGAGCATAACTGGAAGAAGCACCCGGTCCTGGCCGAGCCTTTCGCACGCTGGCAGAACAGGCTGCCGCTCTACAATACCCGCCTGTCGAACCTCTCGGCCGCCGTGATCCGCCCGCAGATCCCGCTCCTGCGCGAAAGGGTCCGGCGCGGGCTCGCCAACCACGACTACGTGGCCGAGCGCCTCGCCGCCTCGCCCTGGATCGAGGTGCCCGCGCCGCTGCCGCCCGAGACCCGGGCGCCGGATTCGCTGCAGTTCAACCTTGTCGGGATGAGCGACGCGGAGGTGCGCGCCTTCATGGAGGCGGCGGCGGCGCGCGGGGTGGGGGTGCAGGTCTTTGGCCTGCATACGGACAATGCCCGGGCCTTCTGGAACTGGCAGTTCCTGCCCGATCCCGGTCCTCTGCCCAGGACCCGCGCCATGCTGATGCGCGCCTGCGACACGCGGCTTCCGGTGCGCCTGAGTCGCCCCGAGCTCGACTTCATCGCCGATGCGCTGATCGCCGCCGCCGAAGAGGTCAAGGCCCCGGCGCCGGCCTACGGCACCTGACCTGATCACAGCAGCCGCAGCTGCCCCTCGAGCCAGGGAAATTGCTCGATGCAGGGCGTGACGATTTCCCGCAGCAACAAGGGCCGCAGCCGCGCGGCCATGTCGGCGGGCATCTCTCCCAGCACCCCACGGCGCGCGCTCAGCGAAATCCGGCGCGACAGGGGCTTGAAGGGCAGCGCGACCATTTCGGCCTGCTCGCGGAAGCGGTGCGCGCGCAGGAAGCCGAGAGGGGTCAGGATGGTCCAGCCCCCATCCGCCGCCACCATCGCCATGATCGCGTGATAGGAGTCCAGCTCGAAGCGGTGATCGAGACGCAGATTCTGGCGCGCGAGATGCGCTGCGATCTGCCGGCCCATATGGTGGCGCGCCGTGTACTGGATCAGCGGCAGGGCCGACAGCTGGGCCAGCACGTCCTTTCCGGCTACCAGCGCCCCCTTTGGCACGGCAGCGACGAAGGGCTCCTCCAGCAGCGGGTGCACCTCCATCCAGTCGGCCACGGCCCCCATATCGGCGGCCACGATCACATCGAGCGCGCGAGCATCAAGCTGGTCGTAGAGCCGGTGCGAAGCGCCTGTCTCCAGCAGGAACTGCGTGGCCGAATATTCCCGCGCCATCGCGGCGAGCAGGGCCGGGGTCACGTCGGCATCGAAATCCTCGATCATGCCGAGACGAAAGCGGGTCAGGCGCGAAAGGTCTTCGAGCGCAAGTTCGGCGCGCGCCTGTTCGGCCTCGTTCAGGATCGCCTGAGCGCGGCGCAGAAAAAGCCCGCCTGCCGGGGTCAGGGTGACCGGGCGGGCCGAACGGTCGAGCAGCCTCGCCCCAAGCGCCGCCTCCAGATTCGAAAGCTGCTGGCTGATCGAAGAGGGGCTGGCGCCGAGCCGCCGTGCCGCCGCGGTGACCGAGCCTTCATCTGCCGTGGCGATAAAGACTTCTATTCCCCAAAGGCTCAAGCGCCCCGGCGTATCCACCATGCCAGCCCCTTTCGCCGCTCAGCCCAGCCCGGACAGCCTGGCCTGCAATTCGGCCAGCTGCTGACGGATCTCGTCGAGTTCGCTTTTCGTGTCGCTGGGTTCCGACGCCGCTTCGGGTTTCTGCTCGGGCCGCGAAGCTCCTCCGCTCCAACCGCCCATCATCGCCTTGAGAAAGGCCTCCTGCTGCGCCTGCATCGCCTCGAAGCCGGGCATCTGCGCCAGCGGG
>JALWJU010000311.1 GCA_026997055.1 Paracoccaceae bacterium
ATGCTGGTGGGCGCCGGCTTGATCAGGTTGGCCGCATCCATGGCGCCATCGCCCTTGCCGGCGCCCACCAGCATGTGCATCTCGTCGATGAACAGGATGATCTCGCCCGCCGCGGCGGTGATCTCGCTCAGGATCGCCTTCAGCCGCTCCTCGAACTCGCCGCGATACTTGGCGCCGGCCACCAGCGCGCCCATGTCGAGCGCCAGGAGCTTCTTGCCCTGCAGCCGCTCGGGCACGTCGCCATTGACGATGCGCAGGGCGAGGCCCTCGGCAATCGCGGTCTTGCCCACGCCGGGCTCGCCGATCAGCACCGGGTTGTTCTTGGTGCGGCGGCTGAGCACCTGCATGGCGCGGCGGATCTCCTCGTCGCGGCCGATGATCGGGTCGATCTTGCCCTCGGCGGCGCGCTCGGTGAGGTCGAGCGTGTATTTCTTCAGCGCTTCATAGCTGTCTTCGGCGCTGGCGCTGTCGGCGGTGCGGCCCTGGCGCACGGCGTTGATCGCCGCGTTGAGATTCTGCGCGGTGACGGCGCCGGCATCGAGCGCATCCTTCGCCTTTGAGGGAATGACGGCCAGCGCGGTCAGCAGCCGCTCCACCGGCACGAAGCTGTCGCCGGCCTTCCTGGCGAGCTTCTCGGCCTCGTCGAGCACCTTGCCGGTGGCGCTGTCCATATAGACCTGCCCGGCATCGCCCGACACTTTCGGGAGCTTCTCCAGCGCCGCATCGACCGCTTCGCGCACCCGCTCCGGCGAGCCGCCGGCCTTGCGGATCAGGTTCGCGGCCATGCCCTCTTCGTCGTCCATCAGCGCCTTGAGCAGATGCTCCGGAGTGAGCCGCTGGTGGCTTTCGCGCATGGCGATGGTCTGGGCGGCCTGAAGGAAGCCGCGCGAGCGTTCGGTGAACTTCTCCAAATTCATGATTTTCTCCTTTTCCAAGCGCCCGTTACGCGCCTGCCCGCCCTGCGGCACAGGCCCCCGGGCCTCGTCATGGATGTGGGGATTGCCGCCGGGAGTCGCAAGGGCCGGGGCGCCAAATCCATGCCTGCATCCATGCCCGCGGCACCATTAATCCACGCTTAATCATTTTCTGCGAAACTCGGGCCGGGGTGAGGTCGTATCGAGAGGATCGACCCATGAAAGTGAACAAGATCGACCTGAGCGAGCCGCGCTTCGAGCCGGATACCTCCCTGCACAAGGCCACCGTCACGCTCAATGTCACCGGCGCCTCCGGCGTGCCCTTCGAGCTGACCTTTTCCTGCGAGACGGCCCAGCCGGAGGATTGCCCCTCGACCCTGGTACTCTACGGGCTGATCAAGCACGCGATGAAACAGGCGCGCATCCTGCCCGCCTTTCGTGGCTCCGACAGCGAGCTGCAACTGGACCTCGAGCAGGTGACCATCGCCGCGGCCTGACCCGGCCGGCGAAAATGTACCGGCAATGGCGGAGCGGCCCATGTGACGGCACGGCTTGACCGGGCGGAGACTTGCGGCGAAAAGGGCGCGATGCCGAAAGGAGCGCCCATGACCGCACCGCTGCCCGATGACCGCCTGATCGTTGCCCTCGATGTCCCCGATGCGCTTTCGGGGCTGAAGCTGGCCGAGCGGCTGGGCGATGCGGTGTCGTTTTACAAGATCGGGCTCGGCATGCTCACCGGCGGCGGGCTGGCGCTCGCGCGCGAGCTGAAGGACGAGGCGGGCAAGCGCATCTTTCTCGACCTGAAGCTGTTTGACATCGCCAATACGGTCGAGGCCGCAGTGCGCGGACTGGCGGCGCAGCATCTCGATTTCCTCACCGTGCATGGCGATCCGCATGTGGTGCGCGCGGCGACCGAGGGAAAGGGTGGATCGGAGATGAAGATCCTCGCCGTGACCATCCTCACCTCGCTGGACCGCGCCGACCTGGATGCCGGGCTGATGCGCCCGGGCGATGTGGCCGATCTGGTGGTGGAGCGCGCGGGCCGGGCCTTTGCGGCCGGGGCCGATGGGGTCATCGCCAGCCCGCTCGAAGCCGCCGCCATCCGCGCCCTGCCCGAGGCGCAGGGCAAGCTGATCGTCACCCCCGGCGTGCGCCCCGCAGGCAGCGCGCCGGGCGATCAGAAGCGGGTGATGACCCCGGCCGAGGCCATCGCCGCCGGGGCCGATCACATCGTCGTCGGCCGCCCCGTGACCCGGGCGGATGACCCTCGCGAAGCGGCCCGCGAAATCGCCGGGAGCCTCGGGTGAACAGCCCGCGCTCCCCCGGCCATTTCCCGCCTGTTATCCCATGACATCCTGCTGTCATTGACTGACGCACCGCTCTTGAGGCCAACTCGGCGCAGGCAGCAGCCTTCAATAACAAAGGAAATCACATGACTTTCAGCAAACGCACCTTCCTCGCCCTCGCAATGGCCGCCGGCCTGAGCCCGCTCACCGCCCTGGCAGAGGGCGAGGATGACCCGATCCCCGGCATTGACGTGATCATCGAGCGCGACCCTTCGGTGGTCCCGATCGCCCAGGACCCGCTGAGCGGCGCTCAGGTGGAGAAATTCAACAGCCTCAAGGGCGCCGAGCGCTCGGCCTTTCTGGCGGCGATCATCACCCGCTCGGTTCTCGATGTGGGCACCGAGGCCAGCCCGGATGCGATCCGCGAGGCGCTCACCAGGCAGATGGGCAACAGCTGGTGCGGCCCCTGCCGGATGGTGGACGGGGTGATGGAAAACACCCTCAAGCTGCCCGATGAGGGGCTGACCATCGTCCTGCGCGTCAAGAAATGAATGAGCGGGGGGCCACGCGCCCCCCGCCGCCCGGCCGGGCCGGGTCAGTCCTCGTTGATATCGCGGCGGATGACCTTGACCTGCCCCTTGCGGATACCGAAGACCTGCCGCAGCACCAGCCACGAGACCAGCGCCACCCCGGCGCAGATCACCAGCAGCCACGGCAGGCTTGCCGCCACCCCGGCATAGAGCAGCGCCGAGACCACCGCCGCGCCGAAGGCAAAGCCCAGCAAGATATAGCCCGGCGCCAGCATCTCGAGGATCGCCAGCCCCAGCGCCGCCGCCGCCCATGCCCACCATGTAATCCAGAGCATCAGGACTTTCCTTTTCCTTTCAGCAGGTTGAAAGCCTCACCAAAGGCCTCGACGGCACTGGAAGGCAGGATAATGGTCTGTTTGCCCTGACCCGCGCCCACTGCCGCCAGCGCCTCGACCTGCTTCAGAGCCACCTGGTATTGCGCCGCTTCAAGACCGTGATCGGCAATCGCCCTGGCCACGACCTCGGTGGCGTAGGCCTCGGCCTCGGCCTGGATGCGCCGGGCCTTGGCGCTCTGCTCGGCGGCGTATAGCTCGGCATCGGCCTGCAGTTCCACCGCCCTGCGCTGGCCCTCGGCCTCGGTCACCTGGGCGCGCCGCGCGCGCTCGGCATTGAGCTGCTGGAGCATGGCTTCGCGGGTGGCCTGGTCGAGATTGACGTCAAGAATCTCGGCCCGGGTCACCTCGATCCCCCAGTCATCCACCGCATGGGCCACCTGCTCCTTGACCTTGGCGATCAGCTGGGCGCGATTGGACTGCACTTCGTCCAGCTCCATCTCGCCGATCCCGGCACGCACGATCCCGGCTACCGTGGTCGCGATCGCCCCGTCCACGTCGCGGATGCGATAGACGGTCTTTTCCGGCTCGAGAATGCGGTAAAAGACGCTGGTCTCCACCTGCACCAGCACGTTGTCGGCGGTGATCGCGTCCTGGCTGTGGGTGGGCAGCTGGCGCTCGAGGATCGAAACCCTGTGGCGCACGCGATCCAGAAACGGCACGATGAAATTGATCCCCGGCCCCAGCACCTTGTGCAGGCGGCCAAAGCGCTCGACCACATACTTCTTCGACTGGGGCACGATGCGCACCGCCAGGAGAACGAGGACGACAAGCAGAAGCGCCAGCAATAGCGGCACGATGCTGGAGCCCAAATATTGCGCAAGAATGTCCTGAATATCCATGAACCCTCCCGAACCCGGCCTGATGCGCGAACCTGACATGAAGGGAGTATGGCGCGATACGATCCGCGCGCGCAAGCGCCAAACGCAGCCGGGCGGCGGCCCGGCCGGGCACCCCCCCCGGCACTGCACATTCCGG
>JALWJU010000312.1 GCA_026997055.1 Paracoccaceae bacterium
GTCCACCAGGTTCACCATCGGCAGGTGGAACGTGTCGCAGAAATCGACGAAGCGCTCCATCTTGACGGCGGCGCTGCGGGTGAGCGCCCCGGCGGCGACCATCGGGTTGTTGATCATCACCCCCACCGGCCAGCCGTCGAGCCGGGCCAGGGCGGTGATCAGCGCGCCGCCCGTCTCCTTGCCGATCTCGAAAACCGACCCCCTGTCGAACACCGCCTTGAGGATGGCGCGGGGGTTGTAGACCTTGCGGCTGTCGGCGGGGATGAGGTCGTCAAGGGCGGCCTCGGCGCGGGCGGGGTCGTCGCCGGGGGCGCTGCGCGGGGGCATTTCCCAGACATTCCGCGGCAGGTAGGAGAGAAAGCGGCGTGCAAGCGCCAGCGCCTCGGCGTCGTCGCGCGCGCCCAGCTGCGCGATGCCCGAGCGCTTGTGCACTGCGTCCCAGCCGCCCAGTTCTTCCTTGCTCACATCGGCTCCCAGCGCGCGCTTGACCACCGGCGGGCCGCCGGCGAAGATCTGCGCGGTGGGGCGCACCATGATGGTCAGATGCGCCGCCGTGGCCCTGAGCGCCCCGAGCCCCGCGCAGGCGCCCATCGCCACCCCCACCACCGGCACCTCGCCCAGAAGCGCGGTGAGCGGCCAGAGCGCATAGCCGGGGATCTTGGTATGGCCCAGCTTGTCGAGCAGTTTCACCGAGCCCCCGGCGCTGTCGATCAGCCGCACCAGCGGCAGGCGCATCTCGCGGGCGTAGCGGTCGGCATAGATCCACTTTTCGCTGACCACCGCCTCGGAGGAGCCGCCGCGGATGGTGAAATCGTCCGCCGCCAACACCGCCGGGCGGCCCTCGATCCGCCCGGTGCCGATGATCGCGGTCGAAGGCGTGGCCGTTTCGCGCCGGTTGTCGGGGCCATAGGAGACATGGCCCGCGAGCATCCCCATCTCGCGGAAACTGCCCGGATCGAACAGCGCCGCGATGCGCTGGCGGGCATCCATCTTGCCGCGGGCATGCTGCCTTTCGACCGCCTCGGGGCCGCCCAGGGCGCGGGCGATCGCGCGCCTTGCCTCAAGCTCTTCCAGATCGTCGTGCCATTCGCCCCTGCCCATCAGCCCGCCTCCTGTTGTTTCTGGCGCTGTTCGTCGATCCATTCGCGCAGGCGGTCCTTGACCACCTTGCCGGTGGCATTGCGCGGCAGTTCGTCCAGAAAGAAGAACCGGCGCGGCTTCTTGTAGCCGGCGATGCGCGTGGCGGCATGGGCGGCAAGCTCCTCGGGCGTCGCCCGTACGCCCGGGCGCAGCACCACGCAGGCGGTAACCACCTCGCCCCATCTGGGGTCGGGCAGGCCCAGCACCGCGACTTCGGCCACCGCGTCGTGGCCGAGCAGCGCGTTTTCCACCTCGACCGCATAGACGTTGAAGCCGCCCGAGATGATCATGTCCTTCTTGCGCCCGACGATGGTGAGGAACCCTTTTTCATCGAAGCGCCCCAGATCGCCGGTGCGGAACCAGCCGTCGCGGATGGCCTGAGCCTCATGGGCGCGGGGGCGCCAGAACTCGACCCGGGCGCTGCCCTGATGGGCGATGCAGATCTCGCCGATCTCGCCGGTGGCCGCCACCTGGCCGTCATCGTCGTGGATCGTCACCGCATGGCCGAGAGCCACCCGCCCGCAGGAGCGCAGCACCGCCTCGTCGCCTTCGGCCACGGCGCGGGCAAGCTCGTCGGGATAGAGCACCGAAATCGGCTGGATCACCTCGGTCATGCCGTATTGCTGGCGCAGGACGGGGCCGAACACTTCGAGCGCCGCGCGGATCGTCTCGGGCCGGGTCGGCGCGGTGCCGTAATGGATGCGCCGGAGCGAAGAGAGGTCGCGCGCGGGTCCGCTGCGGGCCTCTTCGATCAGCGCCTCCAGCATGGTCGGCACCACCATGATGTGGCTGATCCGGTGGCGGGCGATGTCGTCGAGCACCGCCCCCGCGTCGAAACGGGCATGGACCACGTTTCGCGCCCCGCGCAGGTAGCAGGGCAGCAGATGCACCCCGGCGGCGTGGGTCAGCGGGCCGACATGCAGCATCGCATCCTCCGGCCCCAGCGCGTATTCCATGGCCATGAAGTGATTGCTCAGGCGTCGGTACCAGCGCTCATGCGAATAGACCACGCCCTTGGGCCTGCCGGTAGTGCCGGAGGTATAGGCGAAGCGGATGAGGTGGTCGGGGCCGATCACGATCCGCGGCGGGCTGTCGTCCGTCACGGCGGCGATCAGCGCCTCGTAGTCGAGCGCGGCACCGTCCGCTCCCCCGATCAGGATCAGGTGGCGCAGTTCCGGTATCTCGGCGCCGAGCGCCCGGGCGGTGTCGGCATGGTTCGGCCCGGCCACCAGCGCCACGGCGCCCGAATGGCGCAGGATCTCGGCATGTTCGGGCAGGGCGTGGCGGACATTCAGCGGCACATAGGGAAGTGCGGCCTTCTCGGCGGCGAAGGGAAGCTCCACCGCGGCGATGGAATTGTCCATCAGCAGCGCGATGCGCGCCCCCGGCGCCAGCCCCAGCCCGATCAGGGCGCGCGCGAGCCGGTTCGTGCGCGCCTCCAGCGCGTCATAGGTGACCTCGCGCCCCTCGGCGATCAGGGCGACGCGGCCCCGGTGCTGGCGGGCGGCCCAGCCGAGCGGCGCGCCGGCGATCTGTCGGGCCGCTCCGGGGATCAGCGCTTCGGCCGGCTGCATCGCGCTCACTGCCATTTCAGGAGGTGGCGTTCGAGCCAACTCATCAGGCTGGTCACCGCGAGACCGAGAATCGCCAGCACGAACAGGATCCCCAGCGTGCCGGAAGTGTCGAAATTGGCCTGCAGGAAGGTCAGCACCTGCCCCAGCCCGTGCTGCGAGGCGAAGATCTCGGCCCCCACCACCCCCAGCATGGCATAGATCAGCCCCAGCCTGAGCCCCGAGAAGATCACCGGGATCGCCGAGGGGATGGTGATGGTGAAGAATATCCGCCCGCCCGAGACCCCGAGCGAGCGCGCCAGCGTGATCGTGTCGCCCGACACGCCCCGGATGCCGGCGACGGTCGCGGCCAGCACGATGAAGAAGGTCAGCGAAAAGCCGACCGCGATCTTGGAGCCCAGCCCGATGCCGAACCACAGCATGAACAGGGGCGCCAGCGCGATGCGCGGGATGGCGTTGAGAAAGGTCAGATAGGGCTGTGCGGCCCGGTCGAAGGCGGGAAAGATCACGAACAGAAGCCCCGTCAGCATTGCCGCCAGCGCCCCCAGCGTGAAGGCGAAGAAGGTGCCCAGCAGCGTATATCCCAGCTCGATCCAGAGCTTCGGGCCTTCCCAGAACCCTCCGACGAGGAACGCCCAGATCTTGCTGGGCCGTCCGAAGAACAGCGGGTTCAGCCAGCCCTGGCGCGAGGCGTATTCCCACAGCGCCAGAACCGCCGCGATGGCGAACAGGTGAATGGCGGCCTCGGTCAGGCCGATGCGGTGGCGGGGGGTGTCGTTGACGTCCATCAGCCCATGCCCTCCTCGAGTTTCTCCCACAGATGGGCGTAGATGTCGTGAAAGCGCGCATCCTTCTGCAGCTCGCGCACCGAGCGGGGGCGGGGGATGTCGATGGCCACGTCGGCAACGATGCGCCCGGGCCGCGCGCTCATCACCAGCACCCGGTCCGACAGCGCCACCGCCTCGGCCAGGTCATGGGTGATGAAGACCACCGTGCGCCGCTCGCGGCTCCACAGGTCCAGCAGCAGGTCCTCGAGCTGCAGCTTGGTCTGGGCGTCGAGCGCGCCGAAGGGCTCGTCCATCAAGAGCACCGGCGATTGCAGGCAGAAGGTGCGGGCAAGCGCATTGCGCTGGCGCATGCCGTGGGAAAGCTGCTTGGGGTAATGGTCGGCAAAGCCCTCGAGCCCCACCTCGGCCAGCAGCTCGCGCGCGCGTGCCTCGCGCTCGGGCCGGGCCACGCCGCGCGCCTCCATGCCATACATGGCATTGCCCAGCGCCGTGCGCCAGGGCAGCAGGCAGTCGCGCGCCAGCATGTAGGCGGTATCGGGATTGCCCGCGCGCGGGGG
>JALWJU010000313.1 GCA_026997055.1 Paracoccaceae bacterium
GCCCGCGCGGCGCCACGCCCGAAGAGGACAAGGCGCTGGAGGCCGAGCTTCTGGCCGACGAGAAGGAACTGGCCGAGCATCTGATGCTGCTGGATCTGGGGCGCAACGATGTGGGTCGCGTGGCCAGGATCGGCACCGTGCGCCCGACCGAGGAATTCGTGATCGAGCGCTACAGCCACGTCATGCACATCACCTCGAACGTGGTCGGCGAGCTTGCCGAGGGGCAAGACGCGCTCTCGGCCCTGCTCGCGGGGCTTCCCGCCGGCACGCTCAGCGGCGCGCCCAAGGTGCGGGCGATGGAGATCATCGACGAGCTCGAGCCCGAAAAGCGCGGCATCTATGGCGGCGGCGTCGGCTATTTCTCGGCCGCGGGCGACATGGACATGTGCATCGCCCTGCGCACCGCGGTGCTCAAGGACGGCAAGCTCTACATCCAGGCCGGCGGCGGCGTGGTCCATGACAGCGACCCCGAAGCCGAATACCAGGAGACCGTCCACAAGGCCCGCGCCATCCGCAGCGCGGCGGAAAAGGCCGGCCTGTTCGCCCCGCGCGGAAACTGAACCCCGACGCCCGGCGGCGATTTTCCGCAACAGCGCGCGCCCTCTCTCTTCAGCCCGGTTCCCGGCCCGGCCTCCTGCTCCGGCGCCTTGGGCTG
The DNA here is from genome assembly GCA_026997055.1 of Paracoccaceae bacterium. GTDB lineage: Bacteria > Pseudomonadota > Alphaproteobacteria > Rhodobacterales > Rhodobacteraceae > JAAEUB01. The sequence goes on from JALWJU010000313.1 coordinate 656, forward strand.
CCTTGCAGGGGGCTTCTCTTACAGGTAATCCGACCTTTGCAGGCCGTATTTTGCCATCTTCTCGTTCAGGGTTCGGCGCGGCAGCATGAGCTCTTCCATGACATTCACGATCGAGCCCTTGTGGCGGCGCATGGTGTTGTCGATCAGCATCCGCTCGAAGGCCTCCACATATTCCTTGAGCGGCTTGCCCTCGGTGGTCATCACCGGCTGGGCTTCGTCGTGGTCGTTCATCAGCAGCGAGGAGATCGTCCCCGAGCCGCGGCGCGCCTGCAGTACCGCGCGCTCGGCGATGTTGATCAGCTGGCGGATATTGCCGGGCCAGGGCGCCTGCAGGAGCTGGGCCGCCTCCTGGGCCGAGACCGTGGGCGCGGCGCAGCCGTATTCCTCGGCGAACTGGTCGGCAAAGCGGGTGAAGAGCATCAGGATGTCCTCGCCGCGCGCCCTGAGCGGGGGCAGGGTGATGCGCATCGCCGCGAGGCGGTAAAAGAGATCCGGGCGCAGGCAGTCCTCCACCGTCTTGCCCTGCTCCTGGAGATTGGAAATGGCGATGAGGCGGGTTTCGGCCGGGCTGCCCTGCTGGTTCATCCAGGCGAGCAGGCGCGCCTGCAGGGGCTCGGGCAGGGCCTCGATGTCTTCCAGTACCAGGGTGCCGCCGCGGGCCTGTTCGATGAGCGGGATCTGCCCGCCCTCCTCCATCGGGCCGAACAGGGCGCGGCTCAGCTCGTGCTCCTCGCGCCCGGCGCAATGGGCGATGACGAATTCGCGCTTGCCCTTGGGCCCGACCGCATGCAGGGCATGGGCGACGAGGGTCTTGCCGGTGCCGGTCTCGCCGTCGATCAGCACATGGCCGTCGGCCTGGGCGATGTCGAGGATCTCCTCGCGCAGGCGCTCCATGACCGGGCTGGCGCCGATCAGCTTCTTCATGATCGTGGTGCCGTCGCCCAGGTCGCGGCGCAGGGCGCGGGCATCGAGCACCATGCGCCGGCGCCGGGTGGCCTTCTTGGCAAGCTCGGTCATCTGGTCGGGGTCGAAGGGCTTTTCGAGGAAGTCATAGGCGCCGATGCGCATCGCCTCCACCGCCATGGGCACATCGCCATGGCCGGTGATCATGATGACCGGCAGGGAACTGTCGAGGCTCATCAGCTTGCGCAGAAAGGCCATGCCGTCCATGCCCGGCATCTTGATGTCGCTGATCACCACGCCCGGATATTCGGGACCGAGCCCCTTGAGCGCCTCTTCGGCCGAGGCGAAGGTCTCGGTATCGAATCCCGACAGCGCCAGCCACTGGCTGATCGACTGGCGCATGTCCTTTTCGTCATCCACGATCGCGATTTTCATTGCCTGTGCCATGGCTCTTCCTCTGCTTGTCCTCTGCTTGCTGCCGCTTGTCTGCCGCTTGTCTGTCCGCCTATTCCGCCGCCTGCCGGCTGACCGGCCTGTTCCCTTCCGGCGCCTCGTCATCCGTCCCGCCCTCGCCGCGCCAGAGCGGCAGTTCCAGCTCGAAGACCGCGCCCCCGTCGCTGCCATTGCGCGCGGTGAGGCGGCCGCCGAAATCGTTGACGATCCCCGAAGAGATCGCAAGCCCCAGCCCGACCCCGTCGCCCGGCGCCTTGGTGGTGTAGAAGGGCTCGAACAGCTGGTCGAGATCCTCGACCCCGGCGCCATTGTCGCGCACCATGATCTTGGCCACCTCGCCGCCTGTCAGCAGGATGTCCACCTGTGGAGCCTCTACCGATTTGGTGGCGTCGATGGCATTGCGCAAGAGGTTGATCAGCACCTGTTCGAGGCGTACGGGATCGGCCAGCACCATGACCGGCTCGCGCGGGATGTTGCGGGTGATGCGCACCCGCCGGCGCTTGAGCTGCGGCTCCATCATCGCCAGCGCCGCCGAGACCGAGTGGCGGATATCGAGGGGCCTGAGCGCCTCGCCCTCCTTGCGGGCATAGCTCTTGAGCTGCTTGGTGATCGCCCCCATGCGCTCGATAAGCCCGTCGATGCGCTGGAAGCTCGCCAGCGCCTCGGCGCCGCGCTTGCGCTCGAGCAGCAGGCGGGCACCGGCAAGGTAGGTCTTCATCGCCGCGAGCGGCTGGTTGAGCTCGTGGCTGACGGCGGCCGACATCTCGCCCAGGGCGGCGAGCTTGGAGCTTTGGGCCAGCGTCTGTTCGGCCACTTCCAGGCTCTGCTCGGCCCGCCTGCGCTCGGCGATTTCGCGCTGGAGCGCGGCATTGAGCTGGCGAAGTTCCGCCGATTCCTTCTGAAAGGCCACCGAACGCGACTGGGCGCGCCGGCCGATCACATAGAATCCCAGCGCCAGCAGGATCGCGAAGGCCATGACTTCCAGCGCCAGCAGGCCGTTCACGCGCTCGCGCACGCTGGCATAGGTGGTGAAGCTGATCATCTGCCAGCCGCGAAACGGGATGCGCACCTGCTGGCGCATCACCGCATCGCCGAGAAAGAAAGCCTCCCCCGGCAGCGCCCCCCAGCGGGCGGTGGCGTCCTGGGCGCGCTTGATCGCCAGCGTTGCCGGCAGCGCCGCCAGCGCCTCTTGCTCGCTCTTGCCGCGCCAGCGCGGGGCGGTGGCGAGGATCACCCTGCCCTCGCTGTCGGTCACCATCACCGCGTCGGAAATCCCGGACCAGCCCTGTTCGAACTTCTGCAGATCGACCTCGACCACGATCACCCCGACCAGGCTGCCGGCATTCTCGACCTTGCGGCTATAGGTAAAGGTATAGGCCCCGGCTTCGGTCTGCAGCGTGGTAAAGACCGTGTCCTGCGAGCGCAAGGCATTGACGAAATAGGGGTCCTGCCGGTGCGAGCCGCCCAGAAGCTCGCGGTCGGTCGCCGCCACCACGCGCCCGTCGCGGTCGAGCAGGAGCAGCGAAGCGGCGCCGATCTCGTCGCGGTAGGAGATCAGCCGCTGCGAGCTTTGCGCGTAATCGCCGCTGGTCAGCGCGCCGATCAGCAGCGGGTCGCGGCTCAGGAGCAGCGGCACCACCGAGATGCGCTGCAATTCGCTGAGCAGGTTGCCGGTATAGAGCGCCAGGCGCAGTTCGGCGCGGTTGCGGGTGGTTTGCGTGTAGCGCTCGGTCAGCCAGGTATTGGATACCCAGATCACCGCCACCGCAAGCCCCAGCAGCCCCAGAAGCAGGATACGCGCCCGCCAGGAGATCCCCTCGCGCAGCACGGCGGCAAGGGGCTCGGCGGGGCCGGTACCCGTCTCGGCTAATTCTGCACTGCTGCGCTCGGCCATGCGGGAAGCATAGGCCGCCGGGCGGCCCGCCTCAAGTCAGACCCCCGCCAGCGCCCCCAGCAATGCGCCAAACATTGCCACCCCGTCGGTGCCGCCATGCACCGGATCCACCGCCCGCTCCGGGTGCGGCATCAGGC
>JALWJU010000314.1 GCA_026997055.1 Paracoccaceae bacterium
GCCGGTGAACAGACGATGGAGGCGCCAGAAGCCCGCCCGCGCGCCGTATTCGTAGATCGACTCCATGTTCCAGTGCCGCTGGCCGGGCCAGGGCGCGGCGCCGGGGATGTCGGAGAGGAAGGCCTCTGAGGCCGCATCCCCGTGCAGGATGCAGTTCTCGCCGCCCTCCTCGTAATTGAGCACGAATTGCACGGCAATGCGCGCGTCACCGGGCCATTGCGGATCGGGGGGCGTGGGGCCGTAGCCCAGCATGTCGCGTGGATATCTCATTTTGCGAATCCTGTGCCTGCTTTCTGAATATCGCAAGAATGGCGGGAGTTTTTCAAAAAATCCAAGAAAGTGTTTCTGGTCCGGCCGTGGCTCGCCTTTGGCGGGCGGGTTTGGCAGGATCGACAAAAAGGAGGTGCGGATGGAAAAGGGATTTCTGACAACCCATGTGCTGGATACGGCGCGCGGTGTGCCTGCCGCAGGGCTCAGGGTCGAGCTTTACCGGCTGAGCGGCGGGCGCGAGAAGCTGGCCGAAGCGGTGACCAATGCAGACGGGCGCACCGATGCGCCGATCCTGCCGGCGGAGCGCTTCGCTGCCGGGGTCTATGAGCTGGTGTTTCACGCCGGCGATTACCTGCGCGAGACCGGGCAGGCGGGGGCTGAGCCGCTGTTTCTCGATCAGGTGCCGATCCGCTTCGGCATCAGCGATCCGCAGGCGCATTATCATGTGCCGCTGCTGCTGTCGCCTTACGGCTATTCGACCTATCGCGGCAGTTGAGCGGCTGGGGGCAGCGCCCCCCGGACCGCACTATTGCCGGGGGGCGCTGCCCCCCGGACCCCCCGGAGTATTTCCGCCAAGATGAAAGGGGCTACCAGTGGCCGGTATTTTCCATGCTGGCCCAGGGTTCTTGCGGCGGCAGGGGCTCGCCTGCCTGGAGGAGCTCGATCGAGATATTGTCGGGCGAGCGCACGAAGGCCATGCGGCCGTCGCGCGGGGGGCGGTTGATGGTGATGCCGTTGTCCATCAGGTGCTGGCAGAGGGCGTAGATGTCTTCGACCTCATAGGCGAGGTGGCCGAAATGGCGGCTGTCCGACGGCAGGCCCTCGTCGCCGTCCCAGTTGAAGGTAAGCTCCACCGGGCATTCTTCCTGCCCCGGCGGCGCCATGAAGACCAGGGTGAAGCGGCCTTGTTCATACGCCTTGCGGCGGGTCTCTCGGAGGCCGAGCAGTTCGAAGAAGGCGATGGTTTTCTCGAGGTCGGCGACGCGGACCATGGTATGCAGGTAGCGGATTTTCATGCGGGTTCTCCTGTGGCTGCCGGGTCAGAATAGCAGATGGAAGGGGCGGGGAAAGCGCTATAGAGTGGCGCCGCAAAAGGGGGAGATTCGACATGAGCCTGACGCCGGAGCAGCGAGCCGAGATAGAGGCACAGCGCGCGGGGGGGGAGCAGACCCTGCGCGCGGTCAGTCCCGGGATGGAAGCGCATCTTTACCGCGCGCATGAGGTGCTGGACCATGGCTTCGTGCGGGTGATCGACTATATGGGCGACGATGCGGCGATCTGCCAGGCGGCGCGGGTGAGCTACGGCAAGGGCACCAAGAGCGTGCAGAACGACGAGGGGCTGATCCGCTATCTGATGCGCCACTGGCATTCGACGCCCTTCGAGATGTGCGAGGTCAAGTTTCACGTCAAGCTGCCGATCTTCGTCGCCCGCCAGTGGATTCGCCATCGCACCGCCAATGTGAACGAATACTCGGCGCGCTATTCGATCCTCGACCGCGAGTTCTACATCCCCGCGCCCGAGCATCTGGCGGCGCAGTCGGTCATCAACAACCAGGGTCGCGGCGCGGTGCTGGAGGGCGCCGAGGCCGCGCGGGTGCTGGAGCTGCTCAAGGCCGATGCCAACCGCGCCTATGACCATTACGAGGCGATGATCTCGCAGGAGGGCCAGCAGGGGCTGGCGCGCGAGCTTGCGCGGATGAACCTGCCCGCCAATATCTACACGCAATGGTACTGGAAGATCGACCTGCACAACCTCTTTCACTTCCTGCGCCTGCGCGCCGACCACCACGCCCAATACGAGATCCGCGTCTATGCCGAGGCGATCTGCAAGATCGTCGCCGACTGGGTGCCCTTTGCCTATGCGGCGTTCGAGGATTACCGCATGGGGGGCGCGACGCTTTCGGCCCGGGCGCTCGACTGCGTGCGCCGGATGCTGGCGGGCGAGGAGGTGACCGAGGAGAACAGCGGCATGAGCAAGGGGGAATGGCGGGAGTTTCTGGCCGTGATCGGGGCGAAGAGGTGACCGGCCGTTGCCCGTCTCCCGGGCTTTCTGTCCCGGGATTTCCGGCAAAGAGCGGTCTGCGAGCGGCGGGGGTCCTGAAGGCTCCGGAATTTCTTCCGGCGGCTTGTAATGGGCGGAACTTTTTCCTAATGCGGCCTGCATGATATGTCTGTCGGCGTGGTGGTGATTCTCCGGTTGCCGGTCGCGCTGCCCGCGGCTGTAGTCGGCCCGGGGGCGGGATTGCCGGGATGCGTGCGCATCCTTGCCGAATTCGTGAAGGGGAAGTGACATGAAACCAGGCGGTTATTCGCGCGCACAGATCGCGCTGCACTGGATCGTATTCCTGCTGGTGGTGCAGCAATTCGTCTTCAGCGAATATATCGAGGAGGCTTGGGAGAAGATCGCCGAAGGCGCCGAAATGCAGTTCAGCCCTCTGATTGCGCTGCATGTTTTCGGTGGCATCCTGATCGCCCTGCTGGTCGTCTGGCGGCTGATGCTGCGTGCCCGGCGCGGGGTGCCCGCGAGCCCCGGAGCGGAGACCCCCGCGCAGAAGGCCATTGCCCATGGCACCCATCACGCGCTCTATCTGCTGCTGATCCTGATGCCGGTTTCCGGAGCGGCCGCCTGGTTTCTGGGGCTGGAGCCTGCCGCCACCGCGCATGGTTATGCAAAGGTTGCCGTGATCGTACTGGTCCTGCTGCATGTCATCGGTGCGCTTCATCACCAGTTTATCCTCAGGGATAATCTGCTTGACCGCATGAAGACTCCGCGCGACTGACATGCGTCTGGTCCTGATCCTGCACGGGCTGATCGGGGGGGCGCTTGCCAGTGTCGCCGTGGTGGTGGCGCTGCTTGCCGGTGTCTCCGGCCTGTGGCCCCTGCTCGGGGCGGCATTCGCGGGCTGGCTGACCGGCTGGCCCGTGGCCGTACATGTAGCCCGTGCGATGCGCGGCTGAAGCCGGGGGCGGGCTGCGCCAAACGGTCACGGCAAAAGCTGATTCAGATCAAGGCTTTCTCCTCTGCAACGTGTTTTCTGCCTGCAGATCAGCCTTTACGGAGGGAGAGTCATGTTCAAGCTGGTAGCCTTGATCTACATAATGGGTGGGGCGACCCTGGCCGGAATGCTGGTGATTGCGGCGCTGTCACTGGGCCATGATACCGCGCAACCGATCATTTATGCGGCTGTTGCCGGCTTCGTCATCGCGCTGCCCGTGACATGGATCGTCGCCCGGAAGATTTCCGACATGTGAGCTTCGCGCTTGAGCCGACGGGATCAAGCGGCTAGGGTGCCGGCGTGGTCCCGTAGCTCAACTGGATAGAGCACCTGACTTCTAATCAGGGGGTTGGGGGTTCGAGTCCTCCCGGGATCGCCAGCCGCCCCCGGACCGGCCACGAATCCGCCCGCTCCGAGCCTTTTTCTTGACGCGCCCGGGGCCTATGCTCGGGCAAAGGGACGAGAAAGGGCAAGGCAGGGCATCGGCCGAGTGAGCACGAAGGATCCGCATCCCGCATACCGGCCCGAGATCGACGGGCTGCGCGCCATCGCCGTGCTGGCGGTGGTGGCCTATCACTTCGGCCTGCCGGGTGTGCGGGGCGGGCTGGTCGGGGTGGATATCTTCTTTGTCATTTCCGGCTTTCTGATCGGCGGCATATTGATGCGCGAGCATGCCGCAAGCGGGCGCATCCGGCTCGCCCATTTCTACCTGCGGCGCATCCGCCGCCTGGCGCCGGCCTATTTCGTCATGGCGGCGGATG
>JALWJU010000315.1 GCA_026997055.1 Paracoccaceae bacterium
TATAGCGGGGTTGCCCGCAGCATATCAGCAATTGGGCACATTGACCGCCAACCCGCCCAGGGAGGTCTCCTTGTAGCGCTCGCTCATGTCGCGACCGGTCTCGAACATGGTGCGGATGCAGGCATCCAGCGGCACGAAGTGGCTGCCGTCGCCGCGCAGCGCCAGCGAGGCGGCGCTCACCGCCTTGATCGCGCCGAGCCCGTTGCGCTCGATGCAGGGCACCTGCACCAGCCCCCTGACCGGATCGCAGGTCAGGCCCAGGTGGTGCTCCAGTGCAATCTCGGCGGCGTTTTCCACCTGGCGCGGACAGCCGCCCATGACGGCAGTGAGCCCGGCGGCGGCCATGGCGGCGGCGCTGCCGATCTCGGCCTGACAGCCCGCCTCGGCGCCGGAGATCGAGGCATTGTGCTTGATCAGCCCGCCGATCGCCGCCGCTGTAAGCAGGAAGTCCGGCACTTTCGAAGGCGCCGCCCCGGGCACATGGTCGAGCCAGTAGCGCAGCACGGCGGGCACCACACCGGCAGCGCCATTGGTCGGCGCGGTCACTACCTGGCCGCCGGCGGCATTCTCTTCGTTCACCGCCATGGCATAGGCGCTGATCCAGTCGTTTGCGGTGTGCGGCGCGGTGAGGTTGCGTCCGCGCTCTTGCAGAAGCTGGCGGTGGATTTCCGGCGCCCGGCGCCTGACCGACAGGCCGCCGGGCAGTATGCCTTCGGTGCCGAGCCCGCGGTCGATACAGGCGCGCATCACCTCCCAGATCCGCTGAAGCCCGCGGTCGAGCTCCCGGGCCGGGCGGTGGACCAGCTCGTTTTCGCGCTTCATCCGGGCGATGCTCCTGCCGCTGCGCGCGGCCATGGCGAGCATCGCTTCGGCGGTATCGAACGGGTAGGGGTGACTGGCGGCGTCCTGCCGGTCGCGCAGCGCCTCGGCCTGCTGCTCTGCTTCGGTGACGACAAAGCCGCCGCCGATCGAATAATAGGTCTCCTGCAACACCACATCGCCCTCAGCGTCGGTAGCCATCAGCACCATGCCGTTGGCATGGCCCGGCAGGGGGCGGTCGTAGTCGAAGATCAGATCGCGCGCCGGGTCGAAACGCAGCACCCCGAGCCCTTCCGGCGCGACCTGCCTGCGCGCCCTGATCTCGGCCAGCGCCGCGTCGGCCTGCTCCCTGTCATAGCTGTCGGGGCGAAAGCCCGCGAGCCCGAGGATGGTGGCGCGGTCGGTGGCATGGCCGATGCCGGTAAAGGCGAGGCTCCCGTGCAGGCGGGCGCGCAGGCCGTGGGCGGCGAAGGGCGAGGCGCGCAGCTTGTCGAGAAAGCGCCCGCCCGCCACCATCGGCCCCATCGTGTGAGATGAGGACGGCCCCACCCCCACCTTGAACATGTCGAATACCGACAGGAACATCCGTCCTCCCTTCACGTCCGGTATCCGGTATAACCCGCCCACGCTCCCGGCCAAGGGGCAAAGGCGACCGCCCAGGCCGTGTCTCCGGCATCGGCGGGTTCCATGGCCGGGCTCAGTGCGCCTCTGCCCAGTTGGCTCCCTGCCCCGCATCCACCACCAGCGGCACGTCGAGATGCACGGCGGGCGTGGCGGCGCCTTCCATCACCGCGCGGGCGGTCGCGATCAGATCGTCCGTGGCGCTTTCCTCGACCTCGAAGATCAGCTCGTCATGCACCTGCAGCAGCATCCGCGCGGGCAGGCCGGCGATGGCTTCGGGCATGCGCACCATGGCGCGGCGGATCACGTCGGCGGCGGCGCCCTGGATCGGCGCGTTGATCGCGGCGCGCTTTGCAAAGCCCGCGCGCGGGCCGCGGGCGCCGATCTCGGGCGTGTGGATGCGCCGGCCAAAGAGGGTCTGGACGTAGCCATGCTGTTTGGCGAACTCCACTGTCTCGTCCATATAGGCGCGGATGCCGGGGAAGCGCTCGAAATAGCGGTCGATGAAGCCCTGCGCCTCGGCGCGCGGGATGCGCAGGTTGCGCGCAAGGCCGTAGCCCGAGATGCCGTAGATCACCCCGAAATTGATCGCCTTGGCCCTGCGGCGGATGTCGGGCGTCATCTCGTCAAGCGGCACGTCGAACATCTCGGAGGCGGTCATGGCGTGGATGTCCAGCCCTGCGCGAAAGGCCGCCTTCAGCGCCTCGATATCGGCCACATGGGCGAGGATCCTGAGCTCGATCTGGGAATAGTCGAGGCTCACCAGCCTGTGCCCGGGCGCGGCGACGAAAGCCTCGCGGATGCGCCTTCCCTCCTCGCTCCTTACGGGGATGTTCTGCAGGTTCGGGTCGGTGGAGGCAAGCCTGCCGGTGGCCGCGCCGCTGATCGCGTAAGAGGTATGCACGCGCCCGGTCTCGGGGTGGATATGGGCCTGAAGGGCGTCCGTATAGGTGCTCTTGAGCTTGGCAAGCTGGCGCCAGTCGAGCACGCGGGCGGCAAGCTCCGAGCCCTCGGCGGCGAGGTCCTCGAGCACCTGCGCGCCGGTGGCATAGGCGCCGGTCTTGCCCTTCTTGCCGCCTTCGAGCCCCATCTCGTCAAACAGGATCTCGCCCAGCTGCTTGGGCGAGGCGACATTGAAGCTGCGCCCGGCCAGCTGGTGGATCTCCTCCTCCAGCGCCGCCATTTTCTGCGCGAAGCTGCTCGACATGCGCGAGAGCGCTTCGCGGTCCACCGTGATCCCGGCCATTTCCATATCCGAGAGCACCGCGACCAGCGGGCGCTCCTCGGTCTCGTAGATCGTCGTCACCCGGTTCGCGACCAGCCCCGGCTTCAGCACATGCCACAGGCGCAGGGTGATGTCGGCGTCTTCGGCGGCGTATTTCACCGCGTCGTCGATCGCCACCCGGTCAAAGGTGATGGCGCTCTTGCCGGTGCCAAGGAGCGACTTCAGCGGGATCGGGCTGTGCTCCAGGTAGCGCTCGCTGAGCGTGTCCATCCCGTGGCCGTGCCGGCCGGCATTCTGCGCGTAGGAAAGCAGCATCGTGTCGTCGATCGGGGCGACCTTTGCGCCGAGGCGGGCGAGGATCTTGGCGTCGTACTTGATGTTCTGGCCGATCTTGAGGATCGCGGGATCGGCCAGCATCGGGGCGAGCCGGGCCAGCACCGCTTCCAGCGGCATCTGTCCCGCGGCCAGCCCGTCGCCGCCGAAAAGGTCGCCGCTCTCCGCTTCCTTGTGGGCGATGGGGATATAGCAGGCCGCGCCCGGCTCGACCGCGAGCGAAATGCCCACCAGTTCGGCGCGCATCTCGTCAAGCCCGGTGGTCTCGGTGTCGATGGCCACGTAGCCGCGCTCGTAAATCGCCTCGATCCAGCGGGCGAGCGCCTCGGGGTCGCTCACGCGCTCGTATCGCTCGGAGTCGATGGGCGGAAAGGCCGGCTCTTCGGCGCTGGCGCTGGCCTCGGCCTCGGGCGGCTGGGGGATGTCGGCGCTGTCCACCCCCAGCCTTTCGGCGGCGCGCCGCGTGAGGGTGCGAAACTCCATCTCGGCGAGAAAGCCCAGCAGCGGCGCGGGCTCCGGATCTCGCACCTCCAGCGCGTCAAGGCCCGTCTCCAGCGCCACGTCATCGACCAGCCGCACCAGTTCGCGGCTCAGCCGGATCTGATCGGCATGCTCTATCAGGGTCTGGCGGCGCTTTGGCTGCCTGATCTCGCCTGCGTGCTCCAGCAGCGTATCCAGATCGCCATATTCACGGATCAGCAGGGCGGCGGTCTTGATGCCGATCCCGGGCGCGCCGGGGATATTGTCCACGCTGTCGCCCGCGAGCGCCTGCACGTCCACGACCCGCTCGGGCGGCACGCCGAAGCGGGCCTCGACGCCCTCGCGGTCGATCCGCGTGCCCTTCATCGGGTCCATCATCTCGACCCCGCCGCCGATGAGCTGCATCAGGTCCTTGTCCGAGGAGATGATCGTCACCCGCCCGCCGGCCTCGCGGGCCTCGCGCGCATAGGTGGCGATGATGTCATCGGCCTCGAAGCCCTCCTTCTCGACGCAGGCGACAGTGAAGGCGCGGGTGGCCTGGCGGG
>JALWJU010000316.1 GCA_026997055.1 Paracoccaceae bacterium
GGAATGATGCGTGTTTTCAGCATGTTGGCTCCTTCAGAAGGGCGAGGGCCGCGGCGAGGTCGAGCGCGCCGTCATAGAGCGCGCGGCCAGAGATGGCGCCATTGAGCGGCGCGCCGCAATCGCGAAGGGCGGCGAGATCGTCGAGCGAGGAGATGCCCCCCGAGGCGATGACCGGGATCGAGACCGCGCGGGCGAGCGCCGCGGTGGCCGCGACATTGGGCCCCTTCATGGCGCCGTCGCGCAGGATGTCGGTGTAGATGATCGCCGCCACGCCCGCATCCTCGAAGCTCCTGGCAAGCTCGGTTGCGTCCACATCGGTCACCTCGGCCCAGCCGCGGGTGGCGACCTTGCCCGCGCGTGCGTCTATCCCTACCGCGACCCGGCCCGGAAAGGCGCGCGCCGCCTCGCGCACCAGTTCGGGCCGCTCCACCGCCACGGTGCCGAGGATCACGCGGGCGAGCCCCTTGTCGAGCCAGGATTCGATCGTCGCCATGTCGCGGATGCCGCCGCCGAGCTGGGCCGGCACCCTGGTGGCGGCCAGGATCGCCTCGACCGCCGCCGCGTTGACCGGCTTGCCGGCGAAGGCGCCGTTGAGATCGACCAGGTGCAGCCACTGGCAGCCGGCGGCCTCGAAGGCGCGGGCCTGTTCGGCCGGGCGCGAGGAAAATACCGTCGCCCGGTCCATCTCGCCCTGCACGAGGCGCACGCAATTGCCGTCCTTGAGGTCGATGGCGGGATACAGGATCATCGAAATACTCCGTTGCTGCCCCGGCTTTTGGCACAGCGGCGCTTCCTTGCCAAGACGGGCCTGCCGCCGGCAGGTCAGGCTTGCCTTGGGGGCTATCGCGGGGCAGGATGGCGAAAACAGGGAGGAAACGATGAAAAAGCTGCTGATGACATCTGCCGTGCTGGTTCTGTCGGCGTTCCCGGCGCTGGCCGATCCGCTTGTGGGGCTGTGGAAGACCGATGTGGACGATGGCGCCTATGCCTATGTGGATATCCATGCCTGCGGTGCCGGCTTCTGCGGCACGATCATGCGTACCTTCAATGCGGATGGCGAATATCAGAGCCCCAATATCGGCAAGGATATCATCCGCGGCATGGTTCCGGCGGGCAATGGCAAATATACCGGTGAGGTCTGGCGACCGTCGAACGACAAGATCTATTATGGAAAGATCACGCTGAACGGCAATCGGTTGACCATGAAGGGCTGCGTGGCCGGAGGGCTGATCTGCAAGGGCAGCACCTGGACCCGAATCGAGTGACGCGGAGCGAGTGACGCGGAGCGGGCAGGGGCGTCTGGCCTCGCCCTGGCCGGTCAGGCCCCGGCAGGTGCGCGGGCAGGCTCAGGGTGTCCAGGCAAGAAAATTGGCGATCAGCCGGAGCCCGGCGCGCTGGCTCTTTTCCGGGTGGAACTGGGTGCCGACGATATTGTCGCGCCCGACGATGGCGGTGATCGAGCCGCCATAGTCGCAATGGGCCAGCAGGTGGGATCGGTCGCCGACATGCAGTTGGTAGGAATGGACGAAATAGGCGTGCTCGCCTGTGCCGATACCCGCCAGCACCGGATGCGGGCGGTCGATCACGAGATCGTTCCAGCCCATATGCGGGATTTTCAGGCTGGCATCCGGCGGGGCGATCTTCTCCACCTCGCCGCCGATCCAGCCGAATCCGGGAGTAGGCTCGTATTCGTGGCTCAGATCGGCCAGCATCTGCATGCCGACGCAGATGCCGAAGAATGGGCGCCCCTTGCCGATCACCGCCTCTTCGAGCGCCTCGAACAGACCGTTCTGCGCCCGCAGCGATCGCGCGCAGGCCGGAAAGGCGCCGTCGCCAGGCAGGACGATGCGGTCGGCGCGCACCACGTCTTCGGGCCGCGCGCTGACCAGCACCTCGCCGGCGCCGGTTTCGGCAGCCATGCGCTCGAACGCCTTTTGCGCCGAATGCAGATTCCCGCTTTCGTAATCGACGATGGTGGTCAGCACCTCACAGCGCCCCCTTGGTCGAGGGGATCGCATCGGGCTTGCGCGGGTCGGGCTCGACCGCCTGCCTGAGCGCCCGGGCCACGGCCTTGAAGGCGGCTTCGGCGATGTGATGGGTGTTGAAGCCGTGCAACCTGTCCACATGCAGGGTGATGCCGCCATGGGTGGAGAGCGCCTGGAAGAATTCGCGTACCAGTTCGCTGTCGAAGGAGCCGATCTTCGGCGCGCTCATCTGCACGTTCCAGACCAGATACGGCCGCCCGGACAGGTCGAGGCAGGCGCGCAGCTGGGCGTCATCCATCGGCAGATGGCATTCGCCGTAGCGCCGGATGCCCGTCTTGTCGCCCAGGGCCTTGCGCAGGGCCTGCCCCAGCGCGATGCCGGTATCCTCGACCGTGTGGTGATCGTCGATATGCAGGTCGCCCTCGGCGCGGATCGTCATGTCGATCAGCGCGTGGCGCGACAGCTGGTCCAGCATGTGGTCGAAGAAGCCGATCCCGGTGCGAATATCGCGAGCGCCGGTTCCGTCGAGGTCGATTTCCACCGATATTTTCGTCTCGCTGGTCTGGCGAATGACACTGGCGCTGCGCATGGCCGGCTCCCTTTGGCTGTGTCGCGGTTGCCCGGGTTATAGGCTGCCATGGCGCGTATGAAAAGGACGGAAAAGGCCTTGTTGGGCCGGGGAGCTTCATGCGAATGTAGCCCGGCGTCGATGCAGCCATCGGGAGGATTGGTAGGCCAGATGACCACATGTGTTTTCGTCCAGCTCAGGTGCCACCCCGGAAAAACCTATGAGGTGGCCGAGGCCGTCATTCGGCGGGAAATCCACAGTGAACTTTATTCTACCTCCGGAGATTTCGATCTGCTTCTGAAGATCTACATTCCGAAGGAAGAGGACGTGGGAAAGTATCTGAATGAGAAACTTCTCACCATAGAGGGGATATCACGTTCGCTGACCACCTTGACATTCAAGGCTTTTTGAGACCGTCCCGGCGTGGATGCGCCCGGGAGCCGGCAATTTCTGCGGCTTCCGGGCGCTTGATGTCGGGGGCGTGCGGGGGCAGCCGGCGGAGTTGGCGTAAGGACCTACATCCGGGACGGTCGACGGGGCGCGGTCGAGACTTCGAGGTTTCAGAAATCGTCCCAGCCGTCGTCGATTTCCTCCGTTTCGGGTTCCGGTGCGATTTGCGACAGGGGCTTTTGCTGGACCACGCCGTGCTGCGTGACCTCCAGCTCCGGGGATGTCTGTGGCGGGGTTTCCGGCCGCGCTTCTTCCTCGGCGGGGCCGTTGCCCTTTCGGAAGGCGGCGACAACCTGGGCGAGAATGCCGGCTTCGTGCTTGAGCGCCATGCTTGTGGCGCTGGTCTGCTCGAACATGGCGGCGTTTTCCTGTGTCGTCTGGTCCAGCTGCTTGGTGGCCAGGCTGATCTCCGAGATCGAATTGGCCTGTTCGGTGGTCGAGCTTGAAATCTCGTTGATACGTTCGGCGATCGAGGTGACCCCGTCGGCGATGGCATTCAGGGCCTTGCCGGTCTGATCGACCATTGCCACGCCGGTCTTGACCTGCTGCTGGCTGGCGTTGATCAGTGCCGAGATTTCCTGGGCCGCATCGGAGGAACGCGCCGCCAGGTCGCGCACTTCCGAGGCGACAACGGCGAATCCGCGTCCGGCTTCGCCGGCCCGGGCTGCTTCGACCCCGGCATTCAGGGCCAGGAGGTTGGTCTGGAAGGTGATGTCGTCGATCAGGGTGATGGTCTTGCTGATCGCCGCGGTGGAATCGTGGATCTTGTGGATCGCGGCTACGGTGGCATCGACGATTTCCTTGCCTTCCTCGGCCTTTTTCTGGACTTCGGAGGCCATTTCATTGGCATTGCCGGCGAGTTCGGCGGAATTGGCCACATGGGCCGACAGGCCCTGAATGGCCTCGGCGGTCTCTTCCAGCGTCGCCGCGGCGCGCTCGGTGCGCTGTGCCAGCGCGCTGGCGGCATCGGCGACTTCGGCGGTGGATTCGTTGATCTGGCCGCTGCTCTCCTCGA
>JALWJU010000317.1 GCA_026997055.1 Paracoccaceae bacterium
GCCCTACATGGCCCCGCCCCGGAGCAATGCGCGGCCATGTAGAGCGGAGGCCTCAGCCGTGCTCAGCCATCGTCATCCGGCGTGGCGACATCGGCGATTTCTTCCAGCGGCACATCCACGTCGTCATCGCCGTCAAGCACGTCATCGGCCAGATCGACATCGGCCGCGGCATCGTCATCCAGCACCACGTCCACATCGTCGTCCAGCACCACATCGACCGCGTCGCCGGCCTGGCTCGCCTCTGCGGCCTTGTCAGCCTTGTCCGCCACCATGACACGACTGCCCTTGCCGGTATCGGGATTGACCACTTCACCCGAATAGGGGCTGATGATGGGATCGCGGTTCAGGTCATAGAAGCGCTTGCCGGTGGTGGGGCAGACGCGCTTGACGCCCCATTCTTCCTTGGGCATGGATTACCCCTTTTCGTGCTCGTCGATACATGCGAAATCAGGCGCCAAGTGCCACAGCTTTCTGCGGGTGTCAAAGGCTTTTGCACCCCCGACCGGCCCGAGGGAGCCCGAGGGAAATGAAACCGCTGATCCTCCCGGGCGAGCCGCCCATCGAAGTCGCGCTGCGCATTTCCGCCCGTGCCCGGCGGCTTTCGCTCAGGGTATCGCAGCTGGACGGCTCGGTCAGCCTTACCCTGCCCCGGCGCGCATCCCTTGGCGAGGCGCGGGCCTTCCTGAGCGAACGCGCGGACTGGGTGCGCCGGCATGTCGCCGCCAGCCCGGCGCCGATACGGCTGCGGCCCGGCACCGAAATGCCCGTCGGCGGACAGGCGCACCGGCTGGTGGTCGGCGACGGGCGCGGCACGCGCCTTGGCGATGGCGTGATCACACTGCCCCGCGACGCACCGGAAAAGACCGGCCCCCGCGTCGCCGCCCTGCTGAAGAGCCTGGCACGCGACCGCCTCGCCGAAGCCTGCGAGCGCCACGCAGCCCGGCTCGGGCACCGTTTCACCGCCCTGACCCTGCGCGATACCCGCTCGCGCTGGGGCTCCTGCTCGCCCGGGGGGCGGCTGATGTTTTCCTGGCGGCTGGCCATGGCCCCGCCCGAAGTGCTGGACTACGTGGCCGCCCACGAAGTCGCGCATCTCGCGGAAATGAACCACTCCCCCGCCTTCTGGGCCCATGTGGCCCGGCTGATGCCCGATTATGCGCCCCGCCGCCGCTGGCTGCGCGAAAATGGCGCAAAACTGCACGCCTACCGCTTCCGAGATTGACCTTGCCCGGATTTGTGATCACAATTGCGCCATGAGCAGCCCCCCCATGACTCCGGACACGACAGCCCCCGCCGCCGGCTCCGCCCACGAGCGCGTCTACCGCAGCCTGCGCAGCCGCATCATGCACGGCGAAATCGCCCCGGGCACCGCCCTGACCCTGCGCGGGCTGGGGCGCGAATTCGGCGTCTCCATGACCCCGGCACGCGAAGCGGTGCGCCGACTCGCCGCCGAGGGAGCACTGACGCTCTCGCTCTCCGGGCGCATCTCCACGCCGGAACTTGGCGCCGAACGCATCGAGGAGCTTGCGGCCCTGCGCGGCCTGCTCGAGCCGGAACTGGCCGCCCGCGCCCTGCCACGCGCCCATATGGCGCTGATCGAACGACTGCGCGCGATCAATGCCCGGGTGTCCGAATGTATCGCCAAGCAGGATGCGGTCTGCTACCTGCGCAGCAATCTCGAATTCCACCGCATGATCTACCTGCGCGCCCAGGCCCCGGCGATGCTGGCGCTGACCGAAACGGTCTGGCTGCAGCTCGGTCCGACCATGCGCACGCTCTATGAGGCGCGCCGGCGTACCGACCTGCAGCGCCACCACCGCGCCATCCTCGCCGCCCTCGCCGCGGGCGACGAGCCAGCCCTGCGCATGGCGGTGCGCACGGATGTGACCCGGGGGCTGAAAATGCTGGTCGGATAGAGGCGGACGAAAAGGCACAGCCTGCACCCGCCGGCATCGCGCATCAGGCATGACGCCGGCGCCGAAACGGGCGCGCAAGCACCACCAGCAGCAGCGAAACCAGCGCCCAGCCCGCACCGAAACCGATCCCGGCAAAGACCAGCCCATCCCCCGTCACCGGCAGTGCCGGACGGAACTCCTCCCAGGTACGCCGGGCAAGCTCGATATCGCGAAAATGCCAGAGCCGCGCCAGCCGGCCAAGCGGCTCGAGCCCGGCCAGCGCCCGATAATCCGCCTCCAGCCGATCATGGCGGCGCAGGCTCGCAGCCATGCTCACACGCAAATCATCCGTGAATCGCGTCCCGCCGATCTGCGCCAGCGCCTCTTCCCGACTCAGCCCCGCCGCCCGCGCAGACCGGTCGAAAGCCGCCGTCACCAGCCGCAGCTCGTCCACCGCCCCGGAAAGACGCTGCATGTATTGCTGAGAAAATTCCGGAAACTGCGACAGCGCCACCGCCCCCGCAATTCCGCCCGCCATGGCGACTGCCCGGATCACCTGTATCTCCCTTTCGGGCTGCTCTTCTGCGAAGTCTGCCCCGCTCGCAGGCCGCGGGTCAAGCCCGCCGCACCCGAATGGCAAAAAGCGGCCACCCTTTCATCTTTCCGGCAAATACTCCCGCCGGAGGCGCGATTTTTCCGCGAAAAATCGCCCCGCCTCACGACCCGGCATAGATCTCGCGGATGCGCGCCACGGCCAGTTCGGGGCTGAGCTCCTCGCTTTCGCCCGTGCGCCGGCAGGTGAGCTCGACCACCCCGTTCTTCAGCCCGCGCGGGCCGACGGTGATGCGCCAGGGCAGGCCGATCAGGTCCATGGTGGCGAATTTCGCCCCGGCGCGCTCTTCGCGGTCGTCGTAGAGCGGCTCGAGGCCGGCTTCGGTCAGGGCCGCATAGATGTCCTCGCAGGCGCGGTCGGTCTCGGCGTCGCCCTGGCGCAGGTTGACGATGCCGGCGTGAAACGGCGTCACGCCCTCGGGCCAGACGATGCCGCGCTCGTCGTGGCTCGCCTCGATGATCGCGCCCACCAGCCGGCTCACCCCGATGCCGTGGCTGCCCATGTGGACCGGCACCTGCTCGCCCCTGTCATTGGTGACGGTGGCGCCCATGGGGGCCGAATACTTGGTGCCGAAATAGAAGATCTGCCCGACTTCGATCCCGCGGCTCACCCGGCGCCGTTCCTCGGGCACTTCGCGCTCGAACAGGGCCTGGTCGTGGGTTTCGTCGGTGCGCGCATAGGGCGTGGTCCATTCGCGGGCGATCAGCGCGCACTGGTCCCAGTCCGAATAGTCGATCTCGCGCGCGCCCAGGCTGAGCTCGGTGATCGCGCTGTCGTAGAAGACCTCGCTTTCGCCGGTCTCGGCCAGCACCAGGAATTCGTGCGTGTCCTCGCCGCCGATCGGCCCCGAATCGGCGCGCATCGGGATCGCCTTGAGCCCCATGCGCTCGTAGCTGCGCAGGTAGCTGACCATGTGGCGGTTATAGGCGTGCAGCGCGTGCTCGGCGTCGATGTCGAAATTGTAGCCGTCCTTCATGTAGAATTCGCGCCCGCGCATGACCCCGAAGCGCGGGCGGATCTCGTCGCGGAATTTCCACTGGATCTGGTAGAGCGTCAGCGGCAGGTCCTTGTAGCTGGTCACATGGGCGCGGAAGATGTCGGTGACCAGTTCTTCGGCGGTGGGGGTATAGAGCATGTCGCGGCCGTGGCGGTCGGTGATGCGCAGCATTTCCTGGCCGTAATCGTCATAGCGCCCGCTTTCGCGCCACAATTCGGCGCTTTGCAGGGTGGGCATGAGGATCGGCAGGTGGCCGGCGCGCTGCTGCTCTTCGTGGATGATGCGCTCGATGTTTCTCAGCACCCTGAAGCCCAGCGGCAGCCAGGAATAGATGCCGGCGGAGGCCTGCTTGATCATCCCGGCGCGCAGCATGTAGCGGTGCGAGACGATCTGGGCTTCGGCGGGGGTTTCCTTGAGCACGGGCAGGAAGTAGCGGGAGAAGCGCATGGTCGCGGGCCTTTGCTTGTTCGACATTCGCCCCGGGTTTAGGCGACAGGGGCCTGCGGGGCAA
>JALWJU010000318.1:0-1848 GCA_026997055.1 Paracoccaceae bacterium
CGGCTGGGATGTGCGGGTGGATCGGCGCGGCCATGAGCGCGACGAATACGATGCGCTGAACCCGCTCTACGTGATCTGGGAGCGCGAGGATGGGCTGCATGGCGGCTCGATGCGCTTTCTGCCCACCACCGGACCGACCATGATCAACGACCACTTCGCCCACCTGCTCGGCGGCGGCACGATCCAGAGCCCGCTGATCTGGGAATGCACCCGCTTCTGCCTCTCCCCCGGTGCCGGGCGGACCACCAGCGCGGCGCTGGCGCTGGGGGCGGGGGAGCTGATGCAGGCCTTTCATCTGCGCCATTATGTGGGCGTGTTCGATGCGCGGATGCAGCGCATCTACCGGCTGATGGGGCTCGAGCCCGAGGTGATCGGCGCCGCTGGCGAGGGGCGCGGGCGCATCGCCGTGGGGTTGTGGTCGATGCGCGAAGAGGCCTTTGCCCCCACGCTCGCCCGCCTCGGTCTCAGCCGTGCCACCTCACGCGCCTGGCTCCGCAGTTCGCTGGCGGAGCGGGCTGGGCCGGCGCCGGAATCGCAGTCGGAATCGCAACCGGAACCGGAGGCAAAAGAGCCCCTCGCCGCCATTGCCTGAGCACATGATCCGGCATAGGCTCGCCCCATGCAGGCGCGCCACATCACCTATTCCGACGACCAGGCCGAGGCCCATGACCGCGTGGCCGACCTGCTGCGCGGCGCGGGCGTGGATATCGAGGCGGGCGAACTCACCCCCGCAAGCGAGGGCAAATCGCGCGTGCTGGCGATCATCGGCAAGGCCGGATCCGGCAAGACCCTGCTGCTCTCGGAGCTTTACAAGGCGCTGGAGGAGATCGGGGTCGAGGTGGTCTCGGGCGAGTGGGAGGGGCGCGCCAAGAAGGACCGCCGCACGCTGGCCATCCTCGCCCCCACGAACAAGGCCGCCTCGGTCCTGCGCGCCCGGGGCGTGCCGGCGACCACCATCCACCGCATCCTCTACACGCCGGTCTATGACCCGGAATACGAGCAATTCGCCGAATGGCTGGCCAATGGCGGCAAGGGTACGCGGCCCGAGATCGAAGGCCTCACCGAAGCCGCGCAGGACCGGGCGCTGGACTTCTTCAGGCAGACGAAATCGGTCTTTGGCGCGCTGGCCACGGCGGGGCTGCGGGGCTCCGATTTCATCACCGGCTGGAAGCGGCGCGACGATGCGCTCGATATCGGCTTTGTCGATGAAAGCTCGATGCTGGACGCCCGTCAGCTTGACGACCTGCGCGAGATCTTCCCGACGCTGGTGCTGTTTGGCGACCCGGCGCAGCTTGCGCCGGTGGGGCAATCCGGCGAGATGGTGTTCGACTCGCTTCCCGAGGGTCGCAGGTTCTCGCTCTCGCGCATCCACCGCCAGGCGCGGGACAACCCGATCCTCGATCTCGCCCATGCGCTCGGCGACGAAAGCCTCGATTTCGAGGGCTTTGAGCGGCTGGTGGCCGAAGCGGCGCGCGGGGACGACCGGGTGGTGATGGCGCCGCGGGTGGATGCCGACATGATGGCCCGCTCCCCGGTGCTGGTCTGGCGCAACAAGACCCGCATCCGCCTGATCCACGCCTTTCGCGCGGTCCATGAAGCGCCCGAGCACGAGCTTCTGCCGGGCGAGCCGCTGATCTGCGACGGGATCGAACTGCCGGTGAAGCACCGCAAGAAGCGCATCGACCTCGAAGCGCGCGGGCTGATCAAGGGCGCCCAATGCGTCTATCTCGGCCCCGGGCGCAGGCAGGGCTTTTCGCGCCTTCATGTCATGGCCGCCGAGGAGCCGCAGCTTTCGGTCGCCTCGATCATCAAGATCGAGCGCCCGGACGAAGACGAGCCCTCCATCCC
>JALWJU010000318.1:1858-4003 GCA_026997055.1 Paracoccaceae bacterium
CATGGGCGCGGCCTTCCTGCATGGCGCGGCGGTAACGATCCACAAGGCGCAGGGCAGCCAGTGGGGCGAGGTGCAGGTCTTTGCCCCCGACCTCTCCGCCGCCGCCTGGGCCGGGCGCATGGAGGCCGGCATCCCGCTCTGGAAGCGCCTTGCCTATGTGGCGATCACCCGGGCCGAGCACCGCCTCCACTGGGTCACCCGATACGCGCTGGCCCGCCCGCAGCGGCCGCTTTCCACCGACGACCTCCAGGCCGCTCCCGCCTTTCTGACCCTGACCTCACAGAGCGAGCATGACCATGCGTAGCATCCTGATCACCGGCGCCTCGAGCGGCATCGGGCGGGCCACCGCCGAACTCTTCGCCGCCAAAGGCTGGCGCGTGGGGCTGGTGGCCCGGCGCGCCGAAAAGCTCGAGGAAATCGCCGCCACCCTGGCGCGGGCCGAGGCGCTGCCCGCCGACCTCACCGACCCGGAGCAGGTCGCCCGCACCTTCGCCCGCTTCACCCGCAAGGGCCAGCGCCTCGACGTGCTGTTCAACAATGCCGGCATCTTCACCCCCGCCGCCCCGATCGACGAGGTAAGCATCGAAAACTGGCACACGGCCATCGCCATCAACCTCAACGCCATGTTCTACTGCGCCCGCGCCGCCTTCGCCCTCATGCGCGCGCAGAAGCCCCAGGGCGGGCGGATCATCAATAACGGCTCGATCTCCGCCCACAGCCCGCGCCCCGGCTCGGTCACCTATACCACCACCAAACACGCCATTACCGGCCTGACCAAGACCATCTCGCTTGACGGCCGCCCCTACGATATCGCCTGCGGCCAGATCGACATCGGCAATGCCCGCACCGACCTGCTGCAGGGCATCATCGACAAGGCGGTTGCAGCCGGCGAAGCCCCGCCGCCCACCATGGACGTGCAAGACGTGGCCCGCGCGGTGCTCTACATGGCCGAACTGCCGCCGGAGGCAAACGTGCTGAACATGACCCTCATGGCCACCAAGATGGAGCATGTCGGGCGCGGCTGAGGCGCCCCCCCTTTCATCTTTCGGCAAATACTCCCGCCGGAGGCACGATTTTTCGAGAGAAAAATCGCCCCGCCTCAGCCCTTGCGCAGCACCACCCGGAAAAAGGCCGACGCCCCCCAGCCCGCGGCAATGGCGATGATGAGCGCCATCAGCGCGTAGATCAGCGGCTGTTCATGGGCGAGCGTGTAGATCCAGCGCTCCAGCCCGACCTTGCGTACGGTGATCACGGTCTCGTAATCCGAGACCACCTTCCCGTCGCGGGTCAGGAAAATGCGGGCGCGGTAATCGCCTTCGGTGAGGTTCGAAGGCAGGCTGACCGAGGTGTGAAACAGCGTATCCTGGCTCAGTTCCACTCCGCCGACATGCTTCGAATAGAGCCCGGCCCTTTCGCGGATGCGGATCACGGCCTCGGCGAATTCGGCGAGATTCTCCTCGCCGGCGGCCAGGCGGATCTCGCGGGGGATGGTGATGTGATACTTGAGGTCCTCGTCCTCGCTCAGCACCTCTTCCATCGGTCCGGTCGTGGCCACCGCATAGAAGCTCGGCGCTGCTTCCACCGTCACCGCCTCGGTGTTGATCCAGATCCCGTAGCGCTTCTCCTTCTGGCGCACGGTGATCTCCTGCGACGGGCCCTCGACCACCACGATCACGTTCAGATCGCCCGTATCCGGCGCCGGGGCATCGCGCTTGACCGCGCCGAAGATCAGGATCTCGGAGCCCACGAAGGTGGCGTTGATCGACACCCGGTTCTGGCTCAGCCCGGCGACCACGTCTTCCTGCGCGCCGGCCGGCAGGGCGACGAGCAGGGTGAGAAATGTGAAAATCTTGCCCATGATCTTGCCCATCTCAGTGCCCTCCCGCGCCGATGGAAAACAGCTCGGCCGGCTCGATCAGCAGTTCGAGCCCCAGCTTGAGGCAGACCCCGAGCACCATGAGCGACAGCAGGATGCGCAGCTGTTCGGCCTTGAGCCTGGTGCCGATACGCGCTCCGACCTGGGCGCCGATCACGCCGCCCACCAGCAGCAGCACCGCCAGCGCCACATCCACCGTGTAGTTGGTGGTGGCGTGCATGATGGTGGTAAAGGCGGTGACGAAGATGATCTGGAACAGCGAGGTGCCC
>JALWJU010000319.1 GCA_026997055.1 Paracoccaceae bacterium
TCCTCGGCGGGACGTGAATCCTTTACCTGGGTGTCGGTATTTCCGCAAAACGGACAGCGCATACTGCTCCCCTTCCTCTCGATGTCGCCTCTTCCGGGCCGCCCCGCTCAGGGTCTTTTGCCGGCCAGCCGGTGCCTGACGCTCTGTCGGCGCCCCCGTTCCGGCCCGCCCCCTTTGCCGGTCCTTTGCCGGCCCCTGTCCTGTCCCAACTCCGGGCCGGTCCAGCCCCTGCCCGCGTCTGTTTCGCCCCCGCCCCGGCGCCGGCGCCTCATCCGGCCCCTTGTCTCATCCGGCCCCTTAATCTGGCCGTTCAATCTGCCCCCTTGATCTGACCCCTTGATCTGCCGCCTTAACCTGACCCCTCATCATGGGGGCAAGGCCCGGTTATCCACAGGGACTATAGGGGAGACGGTAGCATTTGTGTAGAGGGGAATTGGCACCCCCAGATGCTGAAAGGCAAAGCCACCGGACAGACTGTCAGGCACTTGCATCCGCCGGCGGCCGGGTGTAGTTGCTATTAAGAATTATTCTCAATAAAGATGCCTGCGGCAAGAGGCGCAAACCGCGAAATCCGAGACCAGGCAAGCACGGAACACCAGACAAGCACGGGGCATAGTGAGCCATGACCGGACCGGGACCCGACAGCCGAGGCTGGCGCAGCGCCGCCGGCCCGGATTCGCTTTCGCTGAGCGAAGTGAATGCCAGCATACGCCTGAAACGCGGCTCGCTGCCGCGCCGCTTCCTCAGCTTCTTCGGCCCCGGATACCTGGTCGCGGTGGGCTACATGGACCCGGGCAACTGGGCCACGGCGCTGGCCGGAGGCTCGGCCTTCGGCTATACGCTGCTGTCGGTGGCGCTCCTGTCCAATATCATGGCGATCCTCTTGCAGGCGCTCTCGCTGCGCCTGGGGATAGCCGCCCGGCGCGACCTGGCCCAGGCCTGCCGCGATGCCTTCCCGCCCCGGGTCAGCTTCGTGCTGTGGATACTGGCCGAAGCGGCGATCATCGCCACGGATCTGGCCGAGGTGATCGGCACGGCCATCGCGCTGAATCTGCTGTTCGGCCTGCCGCTGGAGATCGGCGTCGTCCTGACAGCCCTGGACGTCTTCCTGATATTATGGTTGCAAAACAAGGGATTCCGCCTTCTCGAAGCTCTGGTTATCGCCCTGACCCTGATAATTTTCGCCTGTTTCGCGGTGGAAATGGCCTATGCCCGCCCGGTACTGGGCGAAGTGCTGAGCGGCTTCATCCCCCGGCGCGACATCGCCACGAGCCCGGAAATGCTCTACCTGGCGCTGGGCATTCTCGGCGCTACCGTCATGCCGCATAATCTCTACCTGCATTCGGCCATCATCCAGACCCGCAGGATCGGCCCGACCCGCGCCGACAAGCTGGAGGCGATCCGCCTGGGCACGCTCGATTCGACCATCGCCCTGATGTTTGCCCTGTTCATCAATGCGGCGATCCTGGTCCTGGCGGCGGCGGTCTTTCACCAGGCCGGGCGGCGGGACGTGGCCGAGATCCAGGAAGCCTTCCTGCTGCTCGATCCGCTGCTCGGAGCCGGCTTCGCCTCGGTGCTCTTCGCCGTGGCGCTGCTGGCCTCGGGGCTGAACTCGACGGTGACCGCGACCCTTTCCGGCCAGATCGTCATGGAAGGTTTCATCCGCCTGCGCATGCCCCCCTGGGCGCGCCGGCTGATCACCCGTACGATCGCCATCGCCCCGGCACTGGTGGTGACGGTGCTCTACGGCGAAAGCGGCACTGCACGCCTTCTGGTGCTTTCGCAGGTAATGCTGAGCCTGCAGCTGCCCTTTGCCATGGTGCCGCTGGTGCTCTTCACCGCCAACCGCGAAAAGATGGGCGGCCTTGCCGCCCCGCGCTGGCTGACGCTTGCGGCCTGGGCGATCACGGTGCTGGTGGTCGGACTCAATCTCAAGCTGGTCCTCGACGTGGCGCGCGGCGCGGTGGCGTTCTGAGCCCGGGCCCTGTCCCGGCCTTACCCGAGGGCGAGATGGGCCGCGACCTCGCGCAGGTGGTTCCCCGACCGATGTTCGAAAATGTAAATTCCCTGCCAGGTTCCCAGCATCAGACGCCCGGAAGATATCGGAATAGTGATACTTACTGGCATCATTGCCGCCTTGATGTGCGCCGGCATGTCGTCAGGCCCCTCATAGGTATGGCGCAGATAGCCCATCGAGGGATCATCCGCCGGCGGCACCAGCCGGTGAAAGAATTCCGCAAGATCGGTCCGCACTTCGGGGTCGGCATTTTCCTGGATCAGCAGGCTGCAGGACGTATGCCGCACGAACAGCGTCAGCAGACCGTCACCACCTCCACCGCCCCGCATGCCGACCCACCGGACAACCTCGCGGGTGAATTCATACAGCCCGGGGCCGCTGGTGGCGATGGTGAGGACGGTCTGCATCTATTCGCGGCCCCGCCGGCCCCGCCGGCCCCGCCCTGCGGCAACGGCAGGAAAGCCCGCGGCAAGCAGCCTTGCAAAATGCCCGAAAAGCCCCATGGCGCCCTCTTCCGATCCCTTTCCCTCAGTTTCGGCCAGGATGCGCCGCCTTGCAAGAGCCCTGACCGGGAGCCGGCCGGCCCGGGGGACTCGAAGATCTCTGGCGCACTTTTCTGTCGCACTTCCGGGAAAACCTGTCTATAATATAGTTTAATGCTAAACTATATCCCGGAGCCCGGTCGCCCCCGCAGCCCGGCCCCTTGACCCAGATCTCGGTCCAGACCTCAGGAGCCCGCCCATGGCAGCACGAAAAACCTCAGGAAAATCCGCAGCCTCCCCCAATACGTCCGGAGAAGAACTGCTGGAATTCTATCGCGAAATGCTGCTGATCCGCCGATTCGAGGAAAAGGCCGGCCAGCTTTACGGCATGGGGCTGATCGGCGGCTTCTGCCACCTCTATATCGGTCAGGAGGCGGTGGTGGTCGGGCTCGAGGCGGTGGCGCGCGAGGGCGACAAGCGCATCACCTCCTACCGCGACCACGGCCACATGCTCGCCTGCGGCATGGACCCGAAGGGGGTGATGGCCGAGCTGACCGGGCGCGCGGGCGGCTATTCCAAGGGCAAGGGCGGAAGCATGCACATGTTCAGCCGCGAAAAGCACTTCTATGGCGGCCACGGGATCGTCGGCGCCCAGGTGCCGATCGGCACCGGCCTGGCATTTGCCGACAAGTATCGCGGCAATGACAACGTGACGTTCACCTATTTCGGCGATGGCGCGGCCAATCAGGGCCAGGTTTACGAGAGCTTCAACATGGCCGAGCTGTGGCAGCTTCCGGTGATCTATGTGATTGAAAACAATCAATATGCCATGGGCACGGCGGTCACGCGCGCCTCTTCCACGCCCGAGCTTTACACCCGCGGCGAAGCCTTCAACATCCCCGGCGAGCAGGTCGATGGCATGGACGTGCTGGCGGTGCGCGACGCGGGCCGGCGCGCGGCCGAATTCGTGCGCGCCGGCAAGGGGCCGTATATCCTCGAAATGAAGACCTACCGCTATCGCGGCCACTCCATGTCGGACCCGGCCAAGTACCGCACCCGCGAAGAGGTGCAGAAGGTGCGCGCCGAGCGCGACGCGATCGACCATGTGCGCGACCTGCTGCTCACGGGCAAACATGCCGACGAGGCCGCGCTCAAGGAAATCGACAAGGAGATCAAGGCGGTAGTCAACGAGGCGGCCGAATTTGCCCGCGAGAGCCCGGAGCCGGACCTTTCGGAGCTCTGGACCGACATCTATGCAGAAGCCGCAGGGGGGGCGGAATGATGGCGACCGAAATCCTGATGCCCGCGCTGAGCCCGACCATGGAAGAGGGCAAGCTGGCGAAATGGCTGGTCAAGGAGGGCGACAAGGTGGCCGCCGGCGACCTCCTGGCCGAGATCGAGACCGACAAGGCGGTGATGGAATTCGAAGCGGTGGAGGACGGCGTGATCGGCAGGCTGCTGGTGCCCGAGGGCACCGAGGCGGTGGC
>JALWJU010000320.1 GCA_026997055.1 Paracoccaceae bacterium
CCCTGGGGCCCTCGAGACCTGGACGCTCCTCACGGCCGCCTACACGACGGCCGCGCTGGCCGCCGTAGCGCTCGCTGCGGCTGCCGTGGCCGGGGACATGGTTGGCCCCTGGGAGGCGGCGGCCGGCGCCGTGGTGTTCACGGCCTCCAACGCGGCGTACGTGCACGCCACCAACATGGCCGTCGCCACCGCCCCAGGGCTCATAGGCCCGGTCTCCGCGGCCGAGTCGGGCCTCAGGCTCTCGCTAGCCGCGGCCCTCGCCCTAGCCGGGGCGCTGGACTACTCGGCGGCCATCGCGGTCCACGCTGCCGGCCAGGCCCTCGGCGCCCTCTCCGGGGCCAAGTAGCTGAAATGCCCGGGAAATATCCTCGAGCACCTTGCCCGCCCCCTGCATCTGCCGGCGGCGCGCGTCAAGCTCTTCCTCCTCGCCCGGGCGCGGCGCCAGCGCCTCCAGCTCCGCGACCGCGTGGCGCAGAAAGTCCTCTTCGGCGGCGATTTCGGCGAGCGCCTCGCGGGCCTCGGCCAGGGCCTCTTCGGCGGCGCGGCGGCGCTGCCAGGCCGCACGCACCTGCGCGCCCCTGTCGCCGAGGCCGCCATATTCGTCGAGCATCGCCCGGTGGTTGCGCACATTCAGCAGGCCGCGGTCGTCCTGCTGGCCGTGCAGTTCCACCAGGCGCTCCGAGAGCGCGCGCAGCACCTCGCCGGAAACGCGCCTATCGTTGACCCAGGCGCTCTTGCGCCCGTCGGCGCGATTGACCCTGCGCAGGATCAGCTCGTCCCGGGCGGCGATCCCCGCCTGATCCAGCACCGCGCGCGCCGGGTGGCCCGCCGGCAGGTCGAACACCGCCACCACCTCGCCCTCGGACGCGCCGCTGCGCACCATGTCGGCGCGCCCGCGCCAGCCGAGCACGAAGCCGAGGCTGTCGAGCAGGATCGACTTGCCGGCGCCGGTCTCGCCGGTGAGCGCGTTGAGCCCCGGCCCCGGCTCGAAGGCCAGCCGGTCGATGATCAGCATGTCGCGGATTTCGAGGCTCAGCAGCATCCGCCCTCCGCCGGTAACGCGGCGCGCGCGCGCCTGCCTACAACCATTCGCCCTTGATCGTCTGCCGATAGACCGCGGCCAGCCAGCTGTTGCCGCGCGCCCTGGGCTCGAGCCCCTGTTCGGTGAGCAGGCGGTAGCTGTCCTCGTACCACTCGGTGGAGCGGAAATTGTGCCCGAGAATGGCCCCGGCGGTCTGCGCCTCGTCGGTCAGCCCCAGCGCCAGGTAGGCCTCGACCAGCCGGTGCAGCGCCTCGGCCACATGGGTGGTGGTCTGGAACTTCTCCACCACCACGCGGAAGCGGTTCACCGCGGCGGTGTAGTTCTTGCGCTTGAGGTAGTAGCGGCCGACCTCCATCTCCTTGCCGGCGAGGTGGTTGAAGGCGAGTTCGAATTTCAGCACCGCCGAGCGGGCATATTCGGTATTGGGGTATTTCTCGATCACCGCGCGCAGGGCCTGGAGCGCCTGATAGGTGAGCCCCTGGTCGCGGCCCACATCCTCGATCTGGTCGTAATAGCTCAGCGCCAGCAGGTACTGGGCATAGGCGGCGTCCTCGTCGGCGGGGTAGAAGTCGAGGAAGCGCTGGGCGGCGCTGCGGGCCTCGGGATACTTGCCGGCCTTGTGCCAGGCAAAGGCCTGCATGATCAGCGCCCGCTTGGCCCATTCGCTGTAGGGATAGAGGCGCTCGACCTCGCCGAACCACTTGGCGGCGTCCTTGGCCTTGCCGTTTTCGAGCTCGTATTCGCCGCGCTTGAAGATCTCTTCCGGGGTGTATTCCTCGATCGGCTTGCGCTCGGGGCGGGGGCCGGCGAGACGGGCGAGGAAGCCGCCACCGCTGCCAGCGCCGCTACCGCCGCCAAGGCCGACCCGCTCCAGCGTGGCGCATCCCGAAAGCAGCGCCAGAATCACCGCGCCCGCCATCCCCTGCCTGATCTTCCGATTGTAGAATCGCTTGCAAAATCCGCCGCGCTGCATCCCCGCGCCACCCCGTTCCTGATGCCTGCATGACATACATGATGCCTGGCTGGCATGTCTCTGGTCCCCGACCCGCCGGGCCGGTCATTCCCGGGAAGTGGTAACACAGAAAACCGCGGGGCAAAATGGCTTTGCGCGGGTTTTTCGCCGGTTTCTTCGCGGGGGTGCCAGCCGGTTTGCCTGCCCGCTTCTTCGCGGGCTTCGCCGCCGGATGATCCGCCCGTTTCCTGCCGGTCCGCCCGCCGGTCTGCCCGCCGGCTTCCAGGCCCGGCTCAGGCGGTCAGGGGCAGGTCGGCGCGGCTGATGCCGATCCCGGGCAGGAAGGCCGCAAGCTCCCCCTCGCAGGGCTTCAGCCGGGCGGCGCCGGGGGTGGCGAAGAGGGTGCGCAGCAGGCGGTTGGTCAGGGCATGGCCGGCGCGGTGGCCGTGATAGCGGCCCAGGATCGGCGCGCCGGCAAGGGCCAGGTCGCCGAGCGCGTCGAGCATCTTGTGGCGCACGGGCTCGTCTTCGTGGCGCAGCCCGCCGGGGGAGAGGATTTCGGCCCCGTCCACCACCACCGCGTTGTCGAAGCTGCCGCCGAGCGCGAGTCCGTTGGCGCGCATGGCATCGACATCGGAGAGGCGGCAGAAGGTGCGGCTGGCGGAAAGCTCGCGCACGAAGGCGCCGTTGGCGAGGTTCAGCGCCCGCTCCTGGCGGCCGATGGCGGCATCGGCGAAGTCGATATGGAAAGAGATTTCAAAGCCGCCGGCGGGCTCGAGGCGGGCGCGGGCGGCGCCGTCGGCGACTTCGACGGGCTTGAGGATCTCGAGCAGGCGCACCGGGGCGTGCTGGGAGCGGATGCCGGCCTTGAGAATGGCGGCGACGAAGGGGGCGGCGGAGCCGTCGAGGATCGGCACTTCGGGGCCGTCGATCTCGATCAGGGCGTTGTGGATGCCGGTTCCGGCGAGCGCGGCCATGAGGTGCTCGATGGTGGAGACGCTGGCGCCGTGCTCGTTGGCGATGAGGGTGCACAGGCGCGCATCGGCGACATTGTCCCAGCGCGCGGCGATCATGCCCTTGCGCGCATCCAGATCGGTGCGGCGGAACCAGATGCCGTATTCGGCCGAGGCGGGCAGGATGGCGATGCGGGCCGGGGCGCCGGTATGCAGACCGGTGCCGGACAGCTGGATGGGTCTGGAAATGGTGTTTTGCAAGATGTCGCCCCGTTTGCCCCGTATGTCCCGTTCGTCGCCCGGTCTGGTCTCCCGTTCCGGGCCTGTCCGCCCGCTCTGCCCGCCCGCTCTGCTGGCACCTTGCCCGCTCTGCTCTGCCAAGGCTCTGTCCGTCCGCTCTGTCCGTTCGCTCGGTCCGTCCGGTCCTGGCTTGTCAGGCTGGCCCGCTGGCTTCCCGGTTCTGCCCGTCTCCCCGGCCTCCCGGTCTGCCCGGAATTAACCAGATGGTAACTTTCGCTGCCGAATTGCTAGTGGGCGGGGGGAGAAAGCTCAAATCAACGATTGCAACTTTTTGAAACATGCCCGGCAATGAGCGGTTTCTTGCCGGGTGGGGCGGATGAAAAGGCCAAAGGCCGGGTTGCCCCGGCCTTTGGCGTCTTGTCCCGATATTTTCCGGCGCCTGCGGTCAGTTGGCCTGGCGGCGCAGGAAGGCGGGGATCTCGATCTTTTCGTCCATCGGCTCGTCCTCCGGCGCGCCGTGGAGCGGCGGCTGGGAGGTGGCGCGGGCCGGGTTTTCGGCACTGCCGGCGCTGGCGCCGTGGCCGGTCATGCGGTTGATCAGCGAATTGATTCCGAAGCGCGGCTTTTCGCTGGCCGCGGCCGGAGCGGCAGGCTGGGGCTGCGTCTTTTCCGGCTGGCGCTGGACCGCGGCCTGCAGGCGGGCGAGAGCCTCGTTGGTGGGGGTGCCCGGGGGGGGAGCCTTCGAGATCCGCGCCGAGCATGTGGTGA
>JALWJU010000321.1 GCA_026997055.1 Paracoccaceae bacterium
GCGTTGACAGCCGCGCCGTGCCCACGCCGACCGCCTGGGCGCTGGGCTGGAAGAGCGCCAATCTGCTGATCGAAAAGCACCTGCAGACCCATGGCGACTGGCCGCGCAGCATGCTGCTCACCGCCTGGGGCACCGCCAACATGCGCACCGGCGGTGACGACATCGCCCAGGCCCTGGCGCTGATGGGGGTGAAGCCGCGCTGGGACAGCGCCAATCGCCGGGTGACCGGCTTCGAGATCATCCCGCTGGGCGCACTCGGCCGGCCGCGCGTGGATGTGACCCTGCGCATTTCCGGCTTCTTCCGCGATGCCTTTCCGCAGCTTGTCGCGCTTGTCGATAGCGCCGCGCGCGCGGTCATGGCGCTTGACGAGCCCGCATCCGACAACCCGGCGGCTGCGCGCGCCCGGGCGGGCGAGGGGCAGGCGCGCGTCTATGGCGCCAGGCCCGGCGCTTACGGGGCGGGGCTTCAGGCGATGATCGACGAACGCCTGTGGAGCGACAAGGCCGATCTGGCCGAAGCCTATCTGGAGTGGGGCGGCTATGCCTATGGCGCCGGCGCCGAGGGGGTGCGCGACCGCGCGGGCTTCGAGGCGCGGCTGTCGCAGGTCGAGGCGATCGTGCAGAATCAGGACAATCGCGAGCACGACCTTCTGGACAGCGACGATTACTACCAGTTCGAGGGCGGCGCGGCGGCGGCTGTCGCCACCCTGCAGGGCACGGACCGGCCGATCTATCACAACGATCACTCCCGCCCCGAGCGCCCGGTGATCCGCACGCTCGAGGATGAAATCGGCCGGGTGGTGCGCGCCCGCCTGGTCAATCCGAAATGGATCGAGGGCGTCAAGCGCCACGGCTACAAGGGCGCCTTCGAAATGGCCGCGAGCGTGGACTATCTCTTTGCCTTCGCGGCTACTACCGGAGCGGTGAAAAACCACCATTTCGATCTGGTCCACGCGGCCTTTCTTGAGGACGAGGACACCCGCGCCTTCATCGCCGAGCACAACGCCCCTGCGCTTCGCGAGATCGCCCAAAGGCTCGGCGAAGCCATCGACCGCGGGCTCTGGACGCCGAGATCGAATTCGGCCCGTGCCCTGATAGAGGGCCTCCTGCAAGGCTGCGAGCCGTAGCCGAAATCCTGCGCCCGGCGCGGCGTGGCCCGATTCTTTCGCGAAAAGCCACCCCCGGCGAGAGCCTTTGCGCCGGGGCAAGGGCGGGCCGCCGGGTCCTGCCGGGGCCTGCCGGTGCCGGCCTGCCCCTGTCCCGCCGGGCTTCGACCGCTCATGTCGTCTCCAGGCAGTGGCGGCGGAAGGCCTTCTTGAGCATGTCGAGTTCGGCGCGCAGCAGTTCGATCTCGGCGCGCAGGTCGTCATCGGCGGGCTGGCCGGCAATGATGGTGAAATGGCCCAGCCGCGTATCGCTGTCGGTATCGGCGATGACGAAGCTGTGCACCCCGTCGCTGAGCAGCCCGGCCGGGATCGGGACCTCCAGGGCGAAGATGCCGTCGCCCGTCTCGGTGATCTCGACCCCCTCCAGCGGCTGGCCCTGATGGATGACCGTCACCTTCGGGGTATCTCCGCCACCATGCAGTTCGCCCCGCCAGACGCCTTCGCGCAGCGCCGTTTTCACCAGTCGCATGTCGCTCATCTGCCTTTGTGCCCCTTACAATTCGGCCCTCGGCCGGCGGCTGAAATTCACGTCGCGCAGGATCACCTGATTCATCTCCGGGCCTTCGAAGATCAGGTCGATCCAGGCCGCTTCGACCCGCTTTTCGTTCATCTGCGTATAGGCCAGGTCGAATTCCACCATCACCTCGTCTTCGCCCAGCGGCAGTTCGCGCACGATCTGCTCGGTATTGGGGCCGTGGCGGACATTGAGCCGGGCGAAGATTTCCAGCGGCTTTTCCATCTCGACCACCGTGTTCATGCGGATCAGGTGGCGCCGTTTCAGGCCCTGGACCGCCTCTTTGGGCAGGTCAAGCACCAGCGACAGGAAGGAGCCGTCGAAGCGGAACACGTCCATTCGCAGCCCGTAGGGGGCGAGGTCGCGCTCGCGTGTGTTGCGGATCTGGCGCACGGTGATTTCGGAAATGCGGCAGTCGTGAAACAGCTT
The DNA here is from genome assembly GCA_026997055.1 of Paracoccaceae bacterium. Taxonomy (GTDB): domain Bacteria; phylum Pseudomonadota; class Alphaproteobacteria; order Rhodobacterales; family Rhodobacteraceae; genus JAAEUB01. The sequence continues at coordinate 2,110 of JALWJU010000321.1, forward strand.
CACCTCGCTGCCGAACATGGCCTGGCTGGGGGCGGCGGCGCGGCCGGGCGGGTGGATCGCCCCGCGCCACAGCTGCGGGCGCCAGGACCAGTCCGTATGCAGCGGCTTGTGAAAGGAGGACGAGCCCAGATAGGGCAGGGTCAGGCGGTCTTCGGCGACGAAGAGGAAGCGGTCCAGCTCGCTCCGCAGCCTCCTGGCCTGGCCCTGCAGCGCCTTCAGCGTGCCCAGATCGAGCCTGTCGGCCCGCTCGGCGAGTGCCGACCAGCGCGCCAGCGCCTTGCGGTGCAGGAAGCGCGCTGCGGGAGAATTGACATGCCTGACCATGACGCGCGGAATCGCCTTCGGAAATTTCGATCGTTTCCATACTAGAACAAAAAAGTTTCTTTTGAGCAAACGGTTTGCCGCAAAGGCGCGGCCTGTGCGCATGGGAAGCCCTGTCGTCGTCCGTGTCGCCGTGAGCGCGCGGTTTACGGCTCTGCGCCATTGGCCCGCTGCATGGCGGCGAGGAAATCCTTCAGCAGCCGGCGGCCGGTCGCCCGGGTGATGGGCGCTTCGGCCAGGCTGGAAACGCTCAGGCTGATCAGGTGGTTTCCGCTTCGGTAGAATGCGCGCCAATAGGTGTCGTTCAGCCCTTCCGGGCGCTGTGGGGAGTCGTCGCGCACCTGCACGAAGACCGCCTCCCCGTGCCGCTCGACGCTTTGCGCCTGTTCCCGCCCGGCGCCCCGGCGGAAGTGGTCTTCCAGCGCCTCGGGGCTGGCCTGGCCGGGGGCGGAGAGGGGGATTGCCGAGACCGTGAGCAGCGCCGGATGGGGTACGGTGGCATCGGCCGGATTGCCCGAGATCGAGGCGCATTGGCCCAGGGCGATGAAGCCGCCGCCGCGACGGCCGAGGCGGCTGCGCCTCTCCACGCAGAAGCCTGGCGGGCCGGCCACGCTCACGCGGCCGCGGGCGATGCGGGCGGTGAGCGGGGCTCTGGCGCGGGACATGCCGGCGAGCACGGCACCGGCACCGGCGCCAGCGCGGGTTCCGGGATCTGCGAATATCCCGCCCCCCGCGCCCGTACCCGTGCCGCCGGTCTGGCCGCCGCAGGCGGAGAGGAAAAGCAGGAGCGCGCCGGGCAGCAGCCACGGCCGCCGGGCCGGGAGGCGGGGGAGCGGCGGCATCTGCCTACAGGTCCATGTAGATATGTCTTTCGGCCCTGGCGCCGGGATGGGTGACCGCGCCCTTGTAGGTCTCGCCCACCTGCTGGGCGTATTTCCACAGGGCGCCGGAGGTATAGATGGTCTCGCGCGGGCCTTTCCATTCGGCCTTGCGCGCGGCCAGTTCCTCCTCCGTCAGGTCCACCTCGATGATGCCCCTGATGGCGTCGATGGTGATCATGTCGCCGTCCCTGAGCAGGGCGATCGGCCCGCCATGGGCGGCCTCCGGCCCCACATGGCCGACGCAGAAGCCGCGGGTGGCGCCGGAGAAGCGCCCGTCGGTGATCAGCGCCACCTTCTTGCCCATGCCCTGGCCGGAAATCGCCGCGGTGGTGGCCAGCATCTCGCGCATGCCGGGGCCGCCGGCGGGGCCTTCGTTGCGGATCACGAAGACGCAGCCCTCTTCGTATGCGCGCTTCTGCACCGCCTCGAAGGCGTCTTCCTCGCACTCGAACACCAGCGCCGGGCCGGTAAAGACCTGCTCCTGCTCGCTCATCCCGGCGACCTTGACGATGGCGCCTTCCGGGGCGAGGTTGCCCTTGAGCCCGACCACGCCGCCGGTCTTGGTGATCGGCTTGTCCACCGGGTAGATCACCCGCCCGTCGGCCTCGCGCTCGATCCGGTCGAGTTCCTCGCCGATGGAG
>JALWJU010000322.1 GCA_026997055.1 Paracoccaceae bacterium
CTCGCGGCGGGCAATTACCTGTGGAATGCGGGCATCTTCCTCTTCTCGGTCAAGGCCATTATAGACGCCTTCGAGCGCCATGCCGCCGACATCCATGCCGGGGTGAGCGCGGCCATTGCCGAGGCCCGGCCCGATCTGGGCTTCCTGCGCCTGGCGCCGGAGCCCTGGCAGGCGCTGCGCGACATCTCCATCGACTACGCGGTGATGGAGCCCGCGGACAATCTGGCGGTGGTGCCCTTTTCCGCCGGCTGGACGGATCTCGGCGGCTGGGATGCGGTGCACCGCGAAAGCCCCCGGCAGGAGGGCAATGTCGCCACCTCCGGCCCGGCCACGGCGATCGACTGCGCCAATACCCTGCTGCGCTCGGAAAGCGACGGGCTCGAACTCGTCGGTATCGGGCTGGAAAACATCATCGCCGTGGCCATGCCCGACGCGGTGCTGGTGGCCGACATGTCGCGCGCGCAGGACGTCAAGCAGGCCGTCGCCGCGCTCAAGGCCAAAAAGGCCGCCCAGGCGGTCTGCTTTCCCAAGGATCATCGGCCCTGGGGCTGGTTCGAAAGCCTGGTGATCGGCCAGCGCTTTCAGGTCAAGCGCATCGTCGTGCACCCGGGCGCTTCCCTGTCTCTGCAATCGCACCACCACCGCGCCGAACACTGGATCGTGGTCGAGGGCACCGCCCGGGTCACCATCGGCGAAGAGGTGAAGCTGGTGAGCGAGAACCAGTCGGTCTATATCCCGCTCGGCGCTGTCCACCGCATGGAGAACCCCGGCAAGGTGCCCATGGTGCTGATCGAGGTGCAGACCGGCAGCTATCTGGGGGAGGACGACATCATCCGCTACGAGGATGTCTATTCCCGCGGCCAGGGCGCCAAGGGATAGAAGCGGGAGACGAAGGACGGGGTTGGCCGAGGGATACGGCCAGCCGAACCACAGTTCGGAACAGCTTTGCAAAAAGGTTACACATGACAAAAAAAGCCCTCATCACCGGCATTACCGGACAGGACGGCGCCTATCTGGCGGAATTGCTGCTGGCAAAAGGCTATGACGTGCACGGGGTCAAGCGGCGCTCCTCGTCGTTCAACACCGCCCGGATCGACCACCTGTATCAGGATCCGCACGAGCCGGATGCACGATTTCACCTGCATTACGGCGACCTGACCGATTCCACCAACCTGATCCGCCTGGTGCAGGAGGTCCAGCCCGACGAGATCTACAACCTCGCCGCGCAATCGCATGTGCATGTGAGCTTCGAAACCCCGGAATATACCGCCAATGCCGACGGTCTCGGCACCCTGCGCCTGCTCGAGGCGATCCGCATCCTGGACCTCAGCGACAGGGTCCGCTTCTACCAGGCCTCCACCTCCGAGCTCTACGGTCTCGTTCAGGCGGTGCCGCAGAACGAAACCACGCCCTTCTATCCCCGCAGCCCCTATGCGGCGGCCAAGCTCTATGCCTACTGGATCACGGTAAACTACCGCGAGGCCTACGGGATGCACGCCTCCAACGGCATCCTGTTCAACCACGAAAGCCCCCTGCGCGGCGAGACCTTCGTCACCCGCAAGATCACCCGCGCCGTGGCCGCGATCAAGCTCGGCCTGCAGGAACGCCTCTATCTGGGCAATCTCGACGCCAAGCGCGACTGGGGCCACGCCCGCGACTATGTCGAGGGGATGTGGCGCATGTTGCAGCAGGATGAGCCCGACGATTACGTACTGGCCACCGGCTCGACCCATACGGTGCGCAGCTTTGTCGATGCGGCCTTTGCCGAGATCGGCGTGAGCATGGAATGGCGCGGCAGCGGGGCCGATGAAAAGGGCTACGATGCCGCCACCGGGCGCTGTCTCGTGGAGGTAGATCCGCGCTATTTCCGCCCCACCGAGGTGGATCTGCTGATCGGCGACCCGACCAAGGCCCGCGAAAAGCTGGGCTGGGAGCACAAGACCTCCCTTGCCGAGATGGTGGCCGAGATGGTCCGCTCCGACCTTGAAGTGGTGCAAAACGAGAGAGACCGCAAGGACCGCGACGGCTGAGATCGAAAGGATATGCCATGAGCTTTGATCTGAACGGCAAGCGCATCTGGGTCGCCGGGCATCGCGGCATGGTCGGCGGCGCTCTGGTGCGCCGGCTGGCCGAAGAGCCTTGCGAGGTGATCACCGCCGGGCGCGAGGTGGTGGACCTGACCGACCAGCGCGCGGTGCATGAATGGATGGGGCGCGAACGCCCGGATGCGGTGGTGCTGGCCGCGGCCCGGGTCGGCGGCATCCATGCCAATGACAGCTACCCGGTGGATTTCCTCTACGACAATCTGATGATCGAGGCCAATGTCATCCACGCCGCCCATGAGGCCGGGGTGGAAAAGTTGCTGTTTCTCGGCTCCTCCTGCATCTACCCGAAATTTGCCGAACAGCCGATCCGCGAAGAGGCCCTGCTGACCGGCCCGCTGGAGCCGACCAACGAATGGTACGCCATCGCCAAGATCGCCGGGATCAAGCTATGCCAGGCCTACCGGCGCCAGTACGGGAGCGATTTCATCTCCGCCCAGCCGACCAATCTCTACGGCCCCGGCGACAATTACGATCTGGAGACCAGCCATGTGCTTCCCGCGCTGCTGCGCAAGTTTCACGAGGCGAAACGGGAGGGCGCGCCTTCAGTCACGCTCTGGGGCACGGGCACGCCGCTGCGCGAATTCCTCCATGTGGACGACCTGGCCGATGCGCTGGTCTTCCTGCTCAGGGAATATTCCGACGACGTGCCGCTCAATGTCGGCTCCGGCAGCGAGGTCAGCATCCGCGAACTGGCCGAAACCATCGCCCGGGTGGTGGGCTACGAGGCCGAACTGGTCTTTGACAGTTCCATGCCCGACGGCACTCCGCGCAAGCTGATGGACAGTTCGCGCCTGCACGCGCTGGGCTGGAATCGCGCCCGCAGCCTGGAGCAGGGCATTGCCGATACCTACGCGCATTTCCTGAGAGATGAGGCCTGACCTTTGACCGCGCCGCATCTCCAGGACACTCCCGACCATCTGGGCCAGGATGCCCTGCTGGCACCGCGGCCGGTCACGATCGACACGCTGCCGGCCCATGTCGAGCCGGGCGGGATCGACCGGGCCTGTCTCATCGGTGCCTGGCGGATCGCCCCCGGCGACCGCGCTGCCTGGGCCGGGTCGGGTGCCTGCGGCATGGGCTTTCGCCTCGCCACGCCGGTCACCGGCCTGGCCCTGACCCTGACCGGCGGCCTGCCCGAAGGGGGAGAGGCCGGAACGCTGGACTGCCGCTGCTTCGGCGCATCCGACTGCCGGACCGAAATCGCCCCGGATGCCAGCACCATCCGATTCTTCCTGCGTGACCGGCTGCCATTCGAGCGGGCTTCCTTTCTGATCGAACAGCTCGCCCCCCTCTACCTGGGCCGGGCACCAGGGCAGGAGTTGGGATATTTCCTGACCTCCGTTTCGCTGGAAGCCCTGCCGGAGCAGGGCGCATGAGCCGCATCGTCGTCATCGACGCCGGGCTGAACCTCAAGGGAGGGCACCATCCCGGCCACCTGCGCCGCGTCGTTCAGGCGCTGGACGTGGCGCCGGAGCACATCGCCATACTGACCAATCACGACATCGACCTGACCGAGATCGCCGGAGCGCCGGTGCTGGCGATGCTCCCGGCCACCGGCTACGAGGGCTTCCTGCGCAAGCCCGGCGACAGCGATGCCGCCGGCCAGGAGCAAGCCGCCGCCCAGGCCCTGGCCCTGGCTCTGCTCAGGGCGGACCCGATGCTTTCCCGCGCCGAAAGGGTGCTGGTGCTGAATGTCACGCCGATCACCCTGGCGGCAGTGCTGCACTGGTCCTGGCTGCGGGGGCGGCGCTTCGAGGTGCCGCTGTCGCTCTACATGCTCACCGGCGCCGGACTGGAGGCCGGCGCCGAAGGCTTCACCATACGGGATGCCGGGCGCAAGG
>JALWJU010000323.1 GCA_026997055.1 Paracoccaceae bacterium
CGCGGGCGGCGAGGAGGTGGCACATGCCGCCGTGGCGCCGCCCCCGGGCGCGATCTACATGGCGCCGGAAAACGACGTGCTCGCGCGCGCTCACGAAGCGCCGAAATGGGTCAAGGTCAGCCCCTTTGCCGCCATGCTCCTGGGCTTTCTGGTGGCGTTCTGGTTCTACATCCTGAACCCGGCCCTGCCCGGGGCGCTGGCCAGAAACCAGCCGGTGCTCTACCGCTTTCTGCTCAACAAGTGGTATTTCGACGAGGCCTATGACTTTCTCTTCGTCAGGCCGGCAAGGAAGGTCGGCTGCTTCCTGTGGAAGGTGGGCGATGGCCGGATCATCGACGGCTTCCTCAATGGCGTGGCCATGGAACTCGTGCCCTGGCTCACCCGCCTTGCGGGGCGCGCCCAGACCGGCTTCGTCTTCACTTACGCATTCGCAATGGTTCTGGGGGTTGTCGCCCTGGTCACCCTGATGATCGTGCTCGGGGGCTGAGAGGAAACATGGAACACCTGCTATCACTGATCACCTTCCTGCCGCTGGTCGGTGCCGCGATCCTGGCGCTGCTGCTGCATGGCGACGGGCCCGGCGAACAGCGCAATGCCAAGTGGCTGGCCCTGGCGGTCACCTCGGCGACCTTCCTGCTCTCGCTGATCGTGCTGGCGCAGTTCGATCCTTCGGATACCGGCTTCCAGATGGTCGAGGAGGGAAGCTGGATCATGGGGCTCAGCTACAAGATGGGGGTGGACGGCATCTCGGTGCTGTTCGTGATGCTCACCACCTTCCTGATGCCCATCACCATCGCCGCCTGCTGGAATGTCACCACCCGGGTCAAGGAATACATGATCGCGTTTCTGGTGCTGGAGACGCTGATGCTGGGCGTCTTCATGGCGCTGGATCTGGTGCTGTTCTACCTGTTCTTCGAGGGCGGGCTGATCCCGATGTTCCTGATCATCGGCATCTGGGGGGGCAAGCGGCGCATCTATGCGGCGTTCAAGTTCTTCCTCTATACCTTCCTCGGCTCGGTGCTGATGCTGGTCGCCATGATCTACATGTATGTGGAGGCCGGCACGACCGACATCCCGGCGCTGATGAATCACCAGTTCGGCTCGGAGAGCTTCAGCCTGCTGGGCATCCAGATCGTGGGCGGGGTGCAGACGCTGCTTTTCCTCGCCTTCTTCGCCTCCTTTGCGGTCAAGATGCCGATGTGGCCGGTCCATACCTGGCTGCCCGATGCCCATGTGGAAGCGCCCACGGCGGGCTCGGTGGTGCTGGCGGCGATCCTGCTGAAGATGGGCGGCTACGGCTTCCTGCGCTTCAGCCTGCCGATGTTTCCGGTGGGATCGGAGGTGATGGCCGGCTTCGTGCTGTGGCTCAGCGCCATTGCCATCGTCTATGCCTCGCTGGTGGCGCTGGTGCAGGAGGACATGAAGAAGCTGATCGCTTACTCCTCGGTCGCCCATATGGGCTATGTGACCGCGGGCATCTTCGCCTTCAACCAGCAGGGGATGGACGGGGCGATCTTCCAGATGCTCAGCCACGGCTTCGTCTCGGCGGCGCTGTTCCTGGTGGTGGGCGTGGTCTATGACCGGATGCATACCCGCGAGATCGCCGCCTATGGGGGGCTGGTGAACCGGATGCCCAAATACGCGCTCGTCTTCATGCTCTTTACCATGGCCAATGTGGGCCTGCCGGGCACTTCGGGCTTCGTCGGCGAATTCCTGACGCTCTCGGGCATGTTCCGGGCCGATACATGGGTGGCGCTGGTGGCGACCTCGGGGGTGATCCTTTCGGCCGCCTATGCGCTCTGGCTATACCGCCGGGTGATGTTCGGCGAACTGATCAGGGAGAGCCTGAAGGGGATTGCCGACATGGACGCGCGCGAAAGGGCGATCTTCGCGCCGCTGGTGTTCTTCACCCTGCTGCTCGGGATCTATCCCTCGCTGGTCACCGACCTGATCGGCCCGTCGGTCGCAGCACTTCTCGAACACTTCCAGGCGAGCCTGCCCGATCCGGGCAGCACCGCCACAGCCACGCATTAAGGGGGCGGACATGATTTCTGCCGATATTCAGACGATCCTGCCGGAAATCCTGCTGGCGCTCTTTGCCATGGCCGCTCTGCTGGTGGCGGTCTATACCGGCAAGGACAGGCTCGCCGGGGCGCTCACCTGGGCCAGCGCGGCGGTGATGGCGCTGCTGGCCTTCGTGGTGGCGTCGGGCGGGCCGGGGGCCGAAAGCGCCTTTGGCGGCTCCTTCGTGGTCGATGCCTACAGCCGCTTTGCCAAGGCGGCGGTGCTGCTGGCCGCGGCCCTGGTGCTGCTGGTGGGACAGGGGGCGCTGGAGCGGCGCGGGCTGCTGAAATTCGAATACCCCGTGCTGATCGCGCTGTCGGTTGTGGGCATGATGGTGATGGTCTCGGCGGGCGACCTGATGGTGCTCTACATGGGGCTCGAACTGCAGTCGCTTGCGCTCTATGTGGTGGCGGCGATGAACCGCAATTCGGAGCGCTCCACCGAGGCGGGGCTCAAGTATTTCGTGCTCGGCGCGCTCGGATCGGGGCTGCTGCTCTACGGCGCCTCGCTCGCCTACGGCTATGCGGGCACGACGCTTTTCAGCGGCATCCTCGGCGCGGCCAGCGACGGCCATGTGGGGCTGGGCCTGCTGATCGGGCTCGCCTTCGTGATCGCGGGCCTGACCTTCAAGGTCAGCGCCGTGCCCTTCCACATGTGGACGCCCGACGTCTATGAAGGCGCGCCCACGCCTGTCACCGCCTTCTTCGCCACCGCGCCCAAGCTCGCGGCGATGGGGCTCCTGGGCCGGGTGCTGTTCGATGCCTTCGGCCAGGCGGTGGATGACTGGCGCCAGATCATCGCGCTGCTGTCGCTGCTCAGCATGTTCCTCGGCGCGGTGGCGGCGATCGGCCAGCGCAACATAAAGCGCCTGATGGCCTACAGTTCGATCGCGCATATGGGCTTTGCCCTGATGGGGCTGGCGGCGGGCAATGCGCTGGGGGTGCAGGCGATGCTGATCTACATGGCGATCTACCTGGCCATGAATATCGGCACTTTTGCCTTCATCATGTCGATGGAGCGCGACGGCAAGCCGGTGACCGATATCGCCAGCCTGAACCAATACGCCCGTGCCGAGCCGCTGAAGGCGCTGGCCATGCTGGTGCTGCTGTTTTCGCTTGCCGGTGTGCCGCCCATGCTGGGCTTCTTCGGCAAGCTCTATGTGCTCAATGCGGCGGTGCAGTCGGGGCTTGCCTGGCTGGCTCTGGCGGGGGTGATCGCCAGCGTGATCGGAGCGTTCTACTACCTGCGCATCGTCTATTTCATGTATTTCGGCACCGAGAGCGAGGGGGCCGAAACCCCGATGACGCCAGCCGCCTGGCTGGCGCTGGTGGGCTCGGCGGCGGTGATGCTTCTGGGGGTGGTCAACATGTTCGGCGTCGAAGCCATGGCCGCGGCGGCGGCGCAGGCGCTTGTCCACTGAGCGGGCGGGGCGCGATTTTTCTGCGAAAAATCGGGGGCGCCCGGCGGTGAGCGACTGGCCCGAAGGAGACTGGCCCGAAGGATATGGCCGTCTGATGCTGGAGAGCATCGATTCGACGCTGGACGAGGCGCGCCGGCGGGCCGGAGAATGCGCCGGCCCCACCTGGATCTTCGCCGCCCGCCAGAGTGCTGCGCGCGGGCGGCGCGGCCGGGCCTGGCTGCAGCCCGAGGGCAACTTCTCCGCGACCCTGCTTTTGCCCGCGCCCGGCGCGCCGGATCGCGCGGCTTTGCGCTCCTTCGTCGCCGCGCTGGCGCTCGCGGATGCGCTGGAGGGGCTCGGGCTCGCGCCGCGCCTGAAATGGCCCAATGACGTGCTGCTCGCCGGCGGCAAGCTCGCCGGGATCCTGCTCGAGGGCCTGCCCGGCGGCGCGCTGGCGATCGGCATCGGCGTGAACCTCGCCGCCGCGCCCGATCCCGCGCGGCTTGAGCCCGGCGCGGCCGCGCCGGTGGCGCTGGCGGGTCACGGGGTGCGGATCGCGCCCGAGGGCTTCCTGCCGCTGCTGGCGCGCGCCTGGGCCGCGCGCGAGGGGCAATTCGCGACCTACGGCTTTGCCCCGATCCGCGCCGCCTGGCTCGAGCGCGCCGCCCGGCTGGGCGAGGCGATCGAGGTGCGCCTGCCGCGCGAAACCTTCAGCGGCATCTTCAAGGATGTGGACGAGGGCGGGCGACTTGTCCTATCAAGCGCCGAGGGCGAACGGCGCGTGGCGGCGGGCGAGGTATTCTTTTCGGGAGCAGAACCGGGGGGCGAAGATGCTTCTGGCGATTGACTGCGGCAATACCAACACGGTGTTTTCGCTCTGGGACGGGGAGAAGTTCCTGTGCACCCTGCGCACCTCGACCCATCACGCGCGCACGGCGGACGCCTATTTCACCTGGTTTTCCACCCTGATCCGCCATTACGGCATCGAGCTCGACATTACCGGCGTGGTGATCTCTTCGACCGTGCCGCGGGTGGTGTGGAATCTGCGCGTCTTTGCCGACCGTTTCTTCGGCCTGCGCCCACTGGTCGTGGGCAAGCCCGATTGCCTGCTGCCGCATCCGCCCCGGGTCGATCCGGGCACCGCGGTGGGGCCGGACCGGCTGGCCAATGCGGCCGCCGCCTTTGACCGCCACGGGGGCGACTGCATGGTGGTGGATTTCGGCACCGCCACCAATATCGACGTGGTGGCGGCCGACGGCGCCTATATCGGCGGGGTGATCGCGCCCGGGGTCAATCTCAGCCTCGAGGCGCTGCACCAGGGCGCGGCGGCGCTGCCGCATGTGGATATCGCCCAGCCCGAGCGGGTGATCGGCACCAATACGGTGGCCTGTATCCAGTCGGGCATCTTCTGGGGCTATGTGGGCCTCGTCAACGGGCTGATCGACCGGGTGCGCGAAGAGCACGGTACGCCGATGAAGGTCATCGCCACCGGCGGGCTCGCGCCGCTCTTTGCCCAGGGCGAAGCGCATTTCGATTTCATCGAGGACGATCTGACAATGCACGGGCTGGTGGTGATCCACGCCCATAACAGGGAGCAGGGCACGATATGAGCAAGAAAGAGCGGCTGATCTTCCTGCCCCTGGGCGGGGCGGGCGAAATTGGCATGAACGCCTATGTCTATGGCTGGGGCGCGCCGGGGCGCGAGCGGCTGATCCTGGTCGATCTCGGGGTCACCTTTCCCGACATGGACACGACGCCCGGCGTCAGCCTGATCATGCCGGATATTTCCTGGCTCGAGGCCAATGCCGAGCGGCTCGAGGCGATCTTCATCACCCATGCGCATGAGGACCATGTGGGCGCGATCGGCCGCCTGCACAGCCGCCTCAAGGCGCCGGTCCATGCGCGCCCCTTCACCGCCTGGCATGCCAGGCGCAAGATGGAGGAGGCGGGCGCGAACCCGGACGCCATTCGCCCAGCCCGGCCCTGGCCCGAGAAGATCGAGGCCGGCCCGTTCACGGTCTCTTTCCTGCCGCTCAGCCACTCGATCCCCGAAAGCTCGGGGCTGGTGATCGACACGCCCGCCGGCCGCCTCGTCCATACCGGCGATTTCAAGCTCGACGAAACCCCGGTCGTGGGCGAGCCCTTCGACGAAAGCCTGTGGCGCGAAGTGGCCGCAGAGGGGGGCATCCACGCGCTGATCTGCGATTCGACCAATGTGTTTTCCGACCGCCCCGGCCGCTCCGAGGCCAGCATCGGAGCGGAACTGGTGAAGCTCGTCAAGAGCGCCGAGCAGATGGTGGTGGCGACCACATTCGCTTCCAACGTCGCGCGCCTGCAGCAGCTTGCCGCCGCCGGGGTGGCGGCCGGGCGCAAGGTCTGCCTGCTGGGCCGGGCCATGCAGCGCATGGTGCTGGCGGCGGGCGAATGCGGGCTCTTGTCGGACTTCCCCGAGACGATCCCGGTCGAGGATGCCCGCGATCTGCCGCGCAGCGAGCTGATGCTGCTGGTCACCGGCAGCCAGGGCGAGCGGCGCGCCGCCTCGGCCCAGCTTGCGCGCGGCAAGTATCTGGGCATGCAGATGGCCGAGGGGGACCTGTTCCTGTTTTCCTCCAAGACCATCCCCGGCAATGAGCGCGCGGTGGCGCGCCTGCTCAATGCCTATAGCGAGATGGGCGTGGAGGTGGTGGCCGAAAGCGACCTCTACCACGTCTCCGGCCATGCCAACCGCCCGGACCTGATGCGCGTGCACGAGATGCTCGACCCGGATATCGTCATCCCCATGCATGGCGAGCACCGGCATCTCAGCGAACACGCGGCACTTGCGCGCGCGGGCGGGCGGGCCAGCATGGTGGTGGTCAATGGCGCCGTCTGCGACCTTACCGGCGAGGCGCCGCATGTGGTCGAGCATGTGGAGGCCGAGCGGGTCTATCTCGACGGCAGCCGCCTCATCGGCGCGCTCGACGGGGTGGTGCGCGACCGCATCCGTCTGGCGCTCAATGGCCATGTGATGGTGAGCCTGATCCTGGAGGACGACGCGGCCCTGGGCGAGCCCTGGGTCGAGATCATGGGGCTGCCGGAAACCGGCGCCTCGCGCGCGCCCCTGGCCGAGGTGCTGGAAGAGGAACTCGGCCGCTTCCTGAGCCGGGCCGCGGCGGGCCTGCTGGCCGATGACGACAGGCTCGAAGAGGAGCTGCGCAAGCTTGCCCGCCGCGCCGCGCAGGAGGAAATCGGCCGCAAGCCCGAAGTCACCGTGGTCATCAGTCGCCTTGAATAGGCCGCCTTGCCTGAAAAGGGGGCGGGTGATATGCGTATTGCAACAGTTTGGTGGGACAGGCAGACGATGAGCGACATTTCCGAGCTGGAAGCCAGGATTACCGCCGCCCTTGACCGGATCGGTCAGGGGCTCGAGGCGCTGGGGCCGAAGCCGGACCCGGGGCTGGGCGAAGAGGTGCAGAATTTGCGCACGGCACTGGAAGAAGAGCGCGTGGCCAATGCCCAGCTCGAAGAGCGCGTGCGCGCGATCCGCGAAAAGCAGGAAAGCACGGTTGCCAGGCTGAGCGAAGAGGTGGAGCGGCTGCGCAAGGCGCTTGAGGAAGGCGAAGCCGGGGTGGCGCATCTGCGCAAGGTCAACAGCGAGTTGCGCGCCAATAACGCCGCCCTGCGCGAGGCCGTCGTCCAGGGGCTTGCCGAGCCGCATCTGGTAAACAAGTCGATGATGGCCGAGCTCGAGGCCCTGCGCGCCACCCAGGCCGCCGACCGCAGCGAACTCGATGCGATCCTGGCCGAACTGGCGCCGCTGGTGGAGCCTGCGCCTTCGGCAGGCTCCGGCGATGCAGAGAGCGGCCAGAGCCCCGAACCCCCGGCAGCGGAGGAGAGCGAACATGCCTGATGTGAAGATCACCGTTGGCGGGCGTTCCTTCGAGGTGGCGTGTCAGGAAGGCGAGGAGCACTTCCTGGAAAGCGCCGCCGCCATGCTCGACAACGAGGCGCGCAGCCTGGTCGAGCAGATCCCGCACCTCACCGAGTCGCGGATGCTGCTGATGGCCGGGCTGATGCTGGCGGACAAGACAGCCGGGATGGAGGACAATCTGCGCATCGCCGAGGCCAGACTGGCTCAGGCGCAGGAGCAGATCGAGGCGCTCAAGGCGAGCCCGGAAAAGGTCGAGGTGCCGGTCATCCCGGAGGCGGTGACCGATACCCTGGCCGAAATCGCCGCCCGTGCCGAGGCAATGGCGGCCAGCGTCGAGGAAAAGGCGCGCGGCTGAGCCTAGAACGAGACTTCGTCCGCCGCTTCCTGCTGCCAGGGCTGCACCAGGTTTCCGAATCGGGTGAATTGCGCTTCGAAGCTCAGGTCCACGGTGCCGATCGGGCCGTGGCGCTGCTTGCCGATGATGACTTCGGCCTTGCCGTGCAGGCGCTCCATGTCGGCCTTCCACCGGGCCATGGCCTCGCCGTCGTTTTCGTCGGGCTTTTCGCGCTCCTTGTAGTAATCGCCGCGATAGACGAACATCACCACATCCGCGTCCTGTTCGATCGAGCCCGATTCGCGCAGGTCGCTCAGCTGCGGGCGCTTGTCGTCGCGGCTTTCCACCTGGCGGCTGAGCTGGGAGAGCGCCAGCACCGGGATGTCGAGTTCCTTGGCGATTGCCTTGAGCCCCATGGAGACTTCGCCGATCTCCTGCACCCGGTTATCGGAGGTGCCGCGCACCAGTTGCAGATAGTCCACTACCAGCAGGTCTAGCCCGTGGGTGCGCTTGAGGCGTCGGGCGCGGGCGGCAAGCTGGGCGATGGGAATGGCGGCGGTGTCGTCGATATAGAGCGGGCAGGCTTCCAGCGCCTTGGCGGCCTCGACGAAGCGGCGGAATTCCTCTTCGGTCATGTCGCCCTGGCGGATCTTGTGCGAGGGGATTTCGCTGGCTTCCGACAGGATCCGCCCGGCCAGCTGCTCGGCGGACATCTCCAGGCTGAAGAAGCCCACCACGCCCCCATCCACCGCGCCCTCGCTGCCGTCTGGCAGTGTGCCCTTGCGGTAGGCCCTGGCGACGTTGAAGGCGATATTGGTGGCCAGCGAGGTCTTGCCCATCGACGGGCGGCCGGCGAGGATCAGGAGGTCGGAGCGGTGCAGCCCGCCAAGCTTGCGGTCCAGGTCCACCAGCCCGGTGGCCAGCCCCGCCAGCCCGCCATCGCGCTGGTAGGCGGCATTGGCCACCTGCACCGCATCGGTCACCGCGCTGAGAAAGCTCTGGAAACCGCCCTCGCTCTGGCCCTGTTCGGCGAGCTTGTAGAGCGCCTGTTCGGCCTCGACGATCTGCTCGGCGGGTTCGCTATCGACATCGACGCGCGCGGCCTTGGCGGCGATGTCGCCACCGAGCCGGATCAGTTCGCGCCGGATCGCGAGGTCGTGGATCATCTGCGCGTAATCGCGTGCGGCAAAGGAAGAGATCGCCGCCCCCGCGAGGCGGGCGAGATAGGCGGGCCCGCCCAGTTCCCGAAGCCCTTCGTCGTCTTCCATGAAGGCCTTGAGGGTGACGGGGCTGGCGAGCTGGTTCTTCTGGATGCGCGCCGCGGCGATCTCGTAGATGCGCGCATGCACCGGCTCGTGGAAATGCTCGGGGCGGATGATGGAAGCGATGCGGTCGTAGATGTCGTTATTGGTCAGGATGGCGCCGAGAAGCTGCTGCTCGGCCTCCACATGGTGAGGCAGGGCCTCGGCGCCTTCGGCCGGAAGATTCTGGTCGTTGCGAATGCTGCTGATCTCGTTCATCCCGCCCTCATCGCCCTCGTTGCGCCCAACGCCCTCGTCACCCTCATCACACCCCTCACCCACATGCAGCCCCGAACCTGTCCGGTGCCGTTATAGAAAAGGTGCCTGCGCCGGGGCAATCTGGATAAGTCTGTGTATAAGGGCCAGCCTACCACATCTTGCGGGTCAAGGCGAGCGGGGCCCCGGATATTGGGGCGCCTGGGCAAAAAAGCCACAATCTCGTGGTAATCTTTCAGCTGCGCCGATGCGCCTCTTGCCACGCGCGCGGGGCCTTCAGAAAGGCCTCGACCTCGCGCAAGGTGCCGGCATCGAAGCTCCCCCCGGCGCGCGCCTCGGCCAGCACATCGGCCCAGGTGGTGAGGTAGTGCAGGCTTACCCCGTGATCTGCCAGCGTTTTCTCGGTCTCCGGGAAAATGCCGTAATAGAAGATCACCGCCGTATGGGCGCAAGTGGCGCCGGTGGCGCGAATCGCCTCGACGAAGGAGAGCTTGGAGCCGCCATCGGTGGTCAGATCCTCGACCAGCAGCACGCGGTCCGATTCGCCCATCACGCCCTCGATTCGCGCATTGCGCCCGTAGCCCTTGGGCTTCTTGCGCACATAGGTCATCGGCAGGGCCAGGCGCTCGGCCATCAGCGCGGCGAAGGGGATGCCGGCGGTCTCGCCCCCGGCGATATTGGTAAACGCCTCGAAGCCCGCCTCGCGCAGCACGGTCGCGGCCATGAAATCCATCAACGCCGCGCGCACCCGCGGGTGGCTGATCGGCATGCGGCAGTCGATATAGGTGGGGCTGGGCAGGCCGGAGGCGAGCGTGAAGGGCTCGGCGGCGTTGAAATGCACGGCCCCGATTTCGAGCAGCATCCGGGCGGTGAGCCGGGCGATTTCCTCGCGGGAAGGGAAGGAGGCGGGGATCATGCGGTGACGCTCCAATGCAGGGGAAAGCCGGGATCGAAGACCGTAACCGGCCCGTCCGGCGTGTTGATTTTGGCAGGGTATTCAGTAGGTTGCCGGGTGATGGTGATCCGGGACCCGTTCACCGGCAGGCGGTAGAAGGCTGCGCCGTTCAGCGAGACGAAGGCCTCGAGGCGCCCGAGCGCGCCTTCGCGTTCGAAGATTTCGGCGAGGATCGAAAGCGCGTTCGGCGCGGTGAAACAGCCGGCGCAGCCGCAGGCGCTTTCCTTGGCATGGTCCGGGTGCGGCGCCGAGTCCGTGCCGAGGAAAAAGCCCCCCTCCCCGGAGGTGGCCGCCGCCACCAGCGCCTTGCGGTGACGCTCGCGCTTGGCCACCGGCAGGCAGTAGTAATGCGGGCGGATGCCGCCGACCAGCAGGTGATTGCGGTTGATCACCAGGTGATGGGCGGTGATGGTGGCGGCGATGTCCCGGCCGCCTTCGCGCACATAGGCCACGCCCTCTTCGGTGGTGACATGCTCGAGCACCACCCGCAGGCCCGGCGTGGCGGCGCGGATCGGCTCCAGCACGCGGTCGAGAAACACCGCCTCGCGGTCAAAGATATCCACCTCCGGGTCGGTCACCTCGCCATGGACGCAGAGCGGCAGGCCGATCTCGGCCATGCGCTCGAGCACCTCGCGCACACGGTCGAAGTCGCGCACCCCGCTGGCCGAATTGGTGGTGGCGCCCGCCGGGTAGAGCTTGACCGCGTGGATCGCCCCCTCATTCGCCGCGCGCGCCACATCTTCGGGGTCGGTCTCTTCGGTCAGGTAGAGGGTCATCAGCGGGGCGAAGCTGCTGCCCTCGGGCAGGGCGGCAAGGATGCGGTCACGATAGGCGCGTGCCTCGGCGGCGGTGACGACCGGCGGCACCAGATTGGGCATGATCAGGGCGCGGGCGAAATGGCGGGCGCTCTCGGGCAGCACCGCGCGCAGCATGGCGCCGTCGCGCAGGTGCAGGTGCCAGTCGTCGGGGCGGGGTATGGTCAGGCTCCGGGTCATGGTCCAGCCAATACCCAATGGGCGGGCCGCGAGCCAGAGGAAATCGGTCCTTCTGCCGTCATGCCTGCCGGTTCCCGCAAGGGTCGATCCGGGGTCAGGCCGAGGCGCCCAGGGAGGCGAAGGCCGCGAGGGCGGCGATCTCGGCCAGTTGCTGCGAGGCGCCCAGGATGTCGCCGGTCTGCCCGCCGATGCGTCTGCGGGCGGTCCCGGCCAGGGCCAGCGTGGCGAGCCCGGCCCAGAATACCGCCGGCAGCAGCGCCGGGCCGGTTGCCAGCAGGGTGATCCCCAAGGCCAGGGCCAGCGCCGCCAGGGCGGTTCGCCCACGGGGACGTCCGGCGCCTGCCGCAAGTCCGCTGCCGCGGGCATTGGGCATTCTCGCCATCAGCAGCGCCATGGCTGCCCGGCTGAGCGCGCCGGTGGCGATCAGCGGGGGCAGGATCCAGCCGGCCCGGATCAGCAGGGTCAGCGCCGACCAGCGCAGGAGCAGCGACAGGCCCAGGGCCAGCACCCCGTAACTGCCGATCCGGCTGTCGCGCATGATCTCCAGGCGCCGCGCCCTGTCCTGCCCGCCCCACAGACCGTCGAACGTGTCGGCCAGCCCGTCCTCGTGCAGAGCGCCGGTCATGGCCGCGCTCAGGGTGAGGCAGAGAGCGGCGGTGATCGGTGCGGGCAGGCCGAGGGCGCTGGCTGTGAGTGCCAGCAGTCCGGCCGCGGCTCCCAGGAGCGCGCCGACCAGCGGCCAGGCCCAGGCGGAATCGGCGAGGTTGCGGCTGTCCGGGCCGGGGGGGCTTGCCAGGGGCAGGCGCGTAAGCAGGCCCATGGCACGATGCAGGTCGCCGGGGGCCAGCAGGGAGGGGGTGTTTTTCGCCATTGGAGCCTTTTTCGGTGTCTTGCCCTGTCCGATTTGGGTAAAGGGAAGCGACGGGCAAATCAATTCGGGAAAGCATCATGTCTGAGGTCGCCTTTACTTCCATCGAGGGTTTTGCCGCGCTGCTGCGGGATCTGCCGGGGCCGGACGAGGCGGCCCGGGCCGGGGCGGCGGCGCGAAATGGCGTGCTGACCAAGCCGCCGGGGGCGCTGGGGCGGCTGGAGGAACTGGCGATCTGGTTCGCCGGCTGGCGTGGAGAGGTGCGCCCGCGGCTGCAGGCGCCGCAGGTGCTGGTATTTGCCGGCAATCACGGGGTGGCGGCGCGGGGGGTGTCGGCCTTTCCGGCGGAGGTGACGGCGCAGATGGTGCAAAATTTCGAGGCCGGGGGGGCGGCGGTCAACCAGCTGGCCGAGGCGAACGGCGCCAGTCTGGGGGTCCATGCGCTGGAACTTGCGCGGCCGACCGCGGATTTCACCCAGGGGCCGGCGATGGACGAGGCGGCGTTTGTCGCCGCTCTGGCCACGGGCTGGGAGGCGGTGGATCCGGGTGCCGATCTGCTGGTCTGCGGCGAGATGGGGATTGCCAATACCACGGCGGCGGCGGCGATCGCGCTGGCGCTGTTCGGCGGTGAGGCGGCGGATTGGGTCGGGCGCGGCACCGGGGTGGATGATGCCGGGCTGGCGCTGAAGCGGCAGGTCGTGGCCCGGGGGCTTGCGGCCAATCCCGGGGCGCGCGGAAACGGGCTGGAGGCGCTGCGCTGCCTCGGCGGGCGTGAACTGGCGGCGATCGCCGGGGCGATTTTGCGGGCGCGGCATCTGCGCATTCCGGTGCTGCTGGACGGGTTCATCTGCACGGCGGCCGCTTCCTGCCTGGAAGCGGCCCGGCCAGGTGCGCTGGATCATGCGGTGGCGGGGCATGTTTCGGCCGAGGCGGCCCATGGGGCGCTCCTGGAGAAGCTGGGCAAGGCGCCGCTCCTGTCTCTCGGGCTGCGGCTGGGAGAAGGCTCGGGCGGGACGCTGGCCATTGGCGTGGTTCGCTCGGCGCTCGCCTGTCATTCCGGGATGGCGACCTTTGCCGAAGCCGGGGTCAGTGACGGCTGAAACGCAGGGGAGATCCTCCCACGATACCCCTTGCGGGGTGCTTCGGGCGGGTCCGCGATTTTTCGCAGAAAGATTTTTCGCAGAAAGATCGTCTCCGCCGGCCGGGTTCAGCTGGCCTGGATGCGCTCGGCGATGGCGGCGATCTTGTCCAGCTGGGTCTTGATACGCGACTGGAAGGTTTCCAGTTGCAGAATGATGTCGTGCAGGCTTTCGCCCTGGATCGACACGCGG
Source organism: Paracoccaceae bacterium (assembly GCA_026997055.1). Lineage (GTDB taxonomy): Bacteria > Pseudomonadota > Alphaproteobacteria > Rhodobacterales > Rhodobacteraceae > JAAEUB01. The sequence continues at coordinate 13,374 of JALWJU010000323.1, forward strand.
GCGCCTTCGATCTTGCACATGATCCGGGTCGTGGACAGGCCCAGCACCTGGCGGTGCATGATGCGGCAGGCGGAGAGGATCTTTTCGGCCTCCTCCCTGACCTGGATCGACATCTTGCGGGTTTGTGCGTCGTAATCGGCCTTGACCGTGTTCAGGGTCTTGCGTTCTTCCGAAAGGTCGATCGGTCCGAGCTGGCGCCGCTCCCGGTCAAGCTGGTCCACGGTTTCGGTCAGGATCTTTGCCATGCAGCGCATGAAGACCACCATTGTGGCGCTGTGCTTGATGGTGGCGAAATTGCTGTCGGGGTCATTGACATGCTGTTCGAACCAGTCGGAGATTTCTCGCGAGATGGCGCCGTAATTCTGGCTGAGGGTGGAGATCGGCCCGCCGGTGGGCTCCAGCCGCGAGGCGATCACGCGCATGTTGTGCGGGATGGTGCCCATGGTCTGGAATTCCCGGATCAGGGCGCGGGTATCCTCCTCCAGCCGGGTGGCGTTTTCCAGCATTTCGTTGGCCCTGATCACGCTGCGGTCCGGGGCGCCGCGCAGGGCTTCCTCGCGGGCGGTCAGCTCGCTGTAGAGCGCGTGGGTGGAGAAATGCAGGTAGTCGTCGAAGCCCAGCGCCTTGATCCTTTCCAGGATCCGGGCGGCGGATTGCTCGGGGCTGAGCCCCTCTTCGCGCTCGGCGGCGAGCGCATCGCTGTAGAGAGACTTGACCTGATCGAACAGCGGGCTGGTGGGCTTGATCCGGTTTGACAGATAGCCGCCCTCCACCGGGATCACCACGGCGAAGACCCAGTAATACAGCCCGTCTCTGGCCAGGTTCTTCACATAGGCGCCCATGGCCTCGCCCTTCCGGATCGTGTTCCAGAGCAGCCAGAAGACGCCCCTGGGCATGTCCGGGTGGCGGATGATCTTGTGCGGGGCGCCGATCATCTCTTCCCAGTCGTAATCGGCCACGCGGCGGAAGATGTAATTGCCCGATTGGATCACGCCGCGCTCGTCGGTGCGCGAGAAGAATACCTCGGGCAGGTGAAACGGGGCTTCGCCCGTCTGCGGGCGCTTTTCCTGGCGTCTGTCAACAAAGCTCATGGGAGTCCATTATCCGGGGCAGTATCGGTATTGCCTCTGGATAAGGGCAAGTTCTTTCGATGTGATTAACGATGCCGGTATTTCGGGTTGTTTTTCATCATATCGGTCTCGTCACATCGTCCGCGGCGCACCGCTGCGCCTGGCCGGCGGCGGGCGGGGACGGGATCGGCCGGTTGCGCGGGGAGGCCGGCGGCGCAATCCGACGGGGCAGGGCGATTCGAATGCGTCGGACCCGCCCTCCGCGCCGGAGAATCCGCAGGCTTCGTTTCACGGGTCGGGCCAAGCCCCGGGAGCCGATCGCAGATGCGATGTCATCCTGTAGGCTCGCGCGGGGCGCTATCCCAGCGATGGCAGTTCCAGGGTCACGTTGCGCCCGTTTCTGGTGTAGATCAGCCGGTTTTCGGTGATCGAGACGACCTTGCCCCCGTTCAGGCGGTCGCCGACCGATACCTTGGTATAGCGGCCGTTTTTCAGCCGTACCAGGGCCCGTCGCGAAGAGGCCGAGCCGTAGATTCCGATCAGATTGACCTGGTTGAGGTGGAGCGCATTGCGCTGTGTGGCCTGGGCGGCGACATTGGCGCGGGTGGGGATCGGGGGGCTGACGGTGGATGCCGCCGAGGCCGCTACCACGGTGGAGCCGTCCGAGGCATCGGCACCGGGGCGGGCAGAGGCGACTATTGCGGCGAAATTGTTCGGGCGGTGGCCCGGCAGCGGCGAGGCGGCGATGGCCTCGTCGGTGGCATTGACCAGTTCTCCGGCGGCGAGCGCCCCGGCCACGGCAGCGTCCACGGCGCCGCTGTCGATCGCTGCGGTTTCGGCCGCTGGTGGCGGCCCGGGGCGTGGATTGGGGCGCAGGGCGGCCAGTTCCTGCCGGGTGATGCCGCCGTTGTTGAGGCGTTCGCTTTCCTCGACCAGTCCGATCGGGCGCGGTTTCGGGCGCAGGCGGCGCAGTTCGTCGGCGGGCAGGGCGCGGGGGCGCACCGTGCCCGGGCGCGGGGGCGGGACCACTTCGGGTCTGCCGGAATAGACCAGGATACCGGCCGGGGACAAGGTGCCCTCGGGGCTGGGCGTGACG
>JALWJU010000324.1 GCA_026997055.1 Paracoccaceae bacterium
CTCGCCCCCGCCCCTCGCGTAAGAGGAGCGGCAAAGACACGAGACGGCACGGGAGCGGCGGGGCGCAGATGTCCATTCTGGTAATGAAGTTCGGCGGCACGTCGGTGGCCAATCTCGACCGCATCGCCCGCGCCGCCAAGCGGGTGGCGCGCGAAGTCGCCAATGGCCACCGGGTGATCGTCATCGTCTCCGCCATGTCCGGCAGGACCAACGAGCTTGTCGGCTGGGTCGAGGAGACCGCGCCGCTCTACGACGCGCGCGAATACGACACCGTGGTCTCCTCCGGCGAGCAGGTCACCGCCGGGCTCATGGCGCTGCGCCTGCAGGAGATGGACATCTGCGCGCGCTCCTGGCTGGGCTGGCAGGTGCCGGTCCTGACCACTTCGGACCACGCCGCCGCGCGCATCACCGACATCCCCACCGAGAACATCCTCGCCAAGTTCGACGAGGACATGCAGGTGGCGGTGGTGGCGGGCTTTCAGGGGCTGGGCGCGGACGGGCGCATCACCACGCTGGGGCGCGGCGGCTCGGATACGACCGCGGTCGCCTTTGCCGCCGCCTTTGACGCGGTGCGCTGCGACATCTACACCGATGTGGACGGGGTCTATACCACCGACCCGCGCCTGACCGACAAGGCGCGCCGGCTCGACCGGATCGCCTTCGAGGAGATGCTGGAGCTTGCCAGCCTCGGTGCCAAGGTGCTTCAGACCCGCTCGGTGGAGCTTGCCATGCGCTACAAGGTGCGCCTGCGCGTATTGTCGAGCTTCGAGGAATATGACCCCAGGGCAGGCACATTGGTCTGCGACGAGGAGGATATCGTGGAACAGAATGTCGTTTCCGGCGTCGCCTATCAGCGCGACGAGGCCAAGATGACCCTGATCAGCGTCGCCGACCGCCCCGGCATCGCCGCGGCGATCTTCGTGCCGCTGGCCGAGGCCGGGGTGAATGTGGACATGATCGTGCAGAACATCTCCGAGGAAGGGCGCACGGACATGACCTTTTCCTGCCCGGTGAACCAGGTGGCGCGGGCGCGAAAGGCGATGGAATCGGCCCGGGACGCGGGGGCGATCAATTTCCACGACCTCGTCGCCGATACCGAGGTGGCCAAGGTCAGCGTGGTCGGCATCGGCATGCGCTCGCAATCGGGCGTGGCGGCGAAGATGTTCCGGGTGCTGGCGCAGGAAGGCATCAACATCAAGGTCATCACAACCTCGGAGATAAAGATTTCCGTGCTGATCGACCGGAAATATATGGAACTTGCCGTTCAGGCGCTGCATGATGCGTTCGAGCTGGAAAAGCCGGGCAGCGCAGCCTAGGGGGCGGCACGCCCCCGGGCCGGTGGCGGGGCGGAATGCCGGCGGCAGGCGCAGACCGACATTCCGAAGGACCGGAAATGCCGGGTTTGCCGAAAGACGGGGGAGAGATGGCCGAGATCCGCGAGAGTGACAGCCGCAAGCTCCTGCGCGCCCTGCGCGAAGTGCTGGCCGAAGCCGAGGCCGGCCAGGAGCGGCTGGACCGAATCACCCGGCTGATCGCCGAATCGATGCAGGCCGATGTCTGCTCGATCTACCTGTTCCGCGATACCGAGACGCTCGAGCTCTGCGCCACCCGGGGGCTGAACCCCGAAGCGGTCCACCAGACCCGCCTGCGCGTGGGCGAGGGGCTCGTGGGGCGGGTGGCGCGTACCCGCCAGCCGATCAATACCGACAATGCCCCCGCCATGCGCGGCTTCCGCTACATGCCCGAGACGGGAGAGGAGAGCTTCTCCTCCTTCCTCGGCGTGCCGATCCAGCGCCTGGGCGAGACGCTCGGCGTGCTGGTGGTGCAGTCGAAAGAGGCGCGCCGCTACAGCGAAGACGAGGTATATGGCCTCGAAGTGGTCGCCATGGTGCTGGCGGAAATGACCGAGCTTGGCGCCTTTGTCGGCGAGGGCGCGGCGCTTACCGCGCCCCACCAGCGCCCCGAGACCTTTCACGGCGGAATCGGCCAGGAAGGGGTGGCCGAGGGCCATGTCTGGCTGCACGAGCCCCGGGTGGTGGTGACCAATCCGGTCGCCGACGACCCCGAGGTGGAATTCAACCGCCTGCAATCGGCGATCGAGCATCTGCGCGTGTCGGTGGACGAAATGCTGTCCATGGCGACGGGCAGCGGGCCGGTGGACAAGGAGCAGATGCAGGTGCTCGAAGCCTACCGGATGTTTGCCAATTCCAGGGGCTGGATACGCCGCATGCAGGCCGATATCGACCGCGGCCTTTCCGCCGAGGCGGCGGTGGAAAAGGAGCAGTCCGCCGCCCGCGCCCGGATGAATCAGGTGCCCGACCCTTACCTGCGCGAGCGCCTGCACGACCTCGACGACCTGTCCAACCGCCTGCTCAGGATCCTCACCGGCCAGGGGCGCGACACCGGCGCCGAGATGCCCGAGGACCCGATCCTTGTCGCCACCAATATCGGCCCCGGGGAGCTTCTGGAATACGGCCGCAAGCTGAAAGGCGTGGTGCTCGAGGAGGGCTCCGTCGCCTCCCATGCCGCCATTGTCGCGCGCGCGCTGGCGATCCCGCTGCTGGTCCATGTGGGCCCGATCACCGCCACCGCGCTCAATGGCGACCATATCCTCGTGGATGGCGAAAGCGGCATCGTGCACCTGCGCCCCGAGGAAAGCGTGGTCGCCGCCTTTCGCGACAAGATGGCGATGGAGCACGAGGCGCAGAAGCAATACGCCGCCCTGCGCGACAAGCCCGCCGAGACCCGCGACGGCACGCGCATCACGCTGACCATGAATGCCGGCCTGATGGCGGATCTGCCGAGCCTCGAAAGCTCCGGCGCCGAGGGGGTGGGGCTGTTTCGCACCGAGCTTCAGTTCCTCACCCGCCCCAACATGCCCAGGCGCAGCGAGCTGGCCGCCACCTATGCGCGCGTCATGGACGCCGCGAAGGGCAAGCGGGTGGTGTTCCGCACCCTCGATATCGGCTCCGACAAGGTGCTTCCCTACCTCAAGCCCCAGGACGAGCCCAACCCGGCGCTGGGCTGGCGCGCGATCAGGGTAGGGCTCGACAAGCCCGGCATCATGCGCATGCAGCTGCAGGCCATGCTGCGCGGCGCCAATGGCCGGCCGCTCGCGGTGATGTTTCCCTTCATCGCCCAGTTCGACGAATTCCGCCAGGCCCGCCAGATGCTGCTGGACACCGTGGAAGGCGAAAGGCGCCTTGGCCACAAGATCCCCGAAAAGCTCGAAATCGGCGCCATGCTGGAAACCCCGAGCCTGATCTTCGCTCCGCGCCAGTTCTTCCAGATGGCCGATTTCATCTCCATCGGCGGCAACGACCTCAAGCAGTTCTTCTACGCCGCCGACCGCGAAAACGAACGCGTGCGCCGGCGCTACGATACGCTGAACGTGAGCTTCCTCAACATGATCGAACAGATCGTGCAGCGCTGCGAGGAGGCCGGCACGCCGCTTTCCTTCTGCGGCGAGGATGCCGGGCGCCCGGTCGAAGCGGCCTGCTTTGCCGCCATAGGGATGCGCTGCCTGTCCATGCGCCCGGCCTCGATCGGGCCGGTCAAGGCGATGCTGCGCTCGGTGGATCTCGCGAAACTGCGCCGGGTCATCGACCGGGCCCGCGGCGACGGGAGCCAGTCGGTCAGGCCCGCGGTGATGGAATACCTGCAGCGCAAGGGGCGCCTTCCGGGCACCGGCAGCTGGGCCGCAACCGGGCCCCGGGTCTCATATCCGCGGACAGGACCCCGATAGGCGGACTCCCTCTCTCTTCTTTCCGCACCGGGCGAAGGCGGGCATGGCGCGGGCCGGGCCGGCGGATTGCGAACGGTCCGTCCGTGATCCGCCCCGGTCGCAGGCAGCTCGCCGGCAAGGCGGATGGGCTGTCGCGGCTGACCACGGCCGAGCCCGCCGTCATGGTCAGCGCCACGCCGCCCCTGGCA
>JALWJU010000325.1 GCA_026997055.1 Paracoccaceae bacterium
CACCAGTCCTGCGAGCCGCATTCCTGGACGAAGGCCACCGGCTCGCCGTTGACCACGTCGGCGGCCGCCCGCACCAGCGCCTCGCGCGGGGCCTCCACCGTCCAGCCCAGTTCGCGCCCCAGAATGTCCACCGGCAGGGTGCCCAGGGATTCCGAAGCCGTGGTGAGCACCGGCAGCGCGCCGAGGATCGCAGCCAACTTCTCGGCGAAGGCGTTGGCGCCGCCCAGATGCCCGGAGAGCACCGGGATCACGAAGCGCCCGGCATCGTCGATCACCACCACGCCCGGATCCACGTCCTTCCCGCGCAGATGCGGCGCCATCAAGCGCAAGGCGGCGCCGATGGAGAACACGAACACGAGCTGGTCGAAGTCGCGAAACAGCTCGCCGATGGCGGTGCCGAAGGGCGGCGTGATGGCGTGCACGGCGTTCGGCACGCCCTCGGCCTCGGCGGCGAAACGGGCGCTGATGAACAGCTCCGCCCCGGGAAGGCGGGGCCCGAGCGAGGCCAGCCGTTTCGCGCCGTGGCGGGTGATGGCGACCATGGCGACGCGCTCGGCGCTCATGATGCCGCCTCCGCTTTCTTCTTCCGGCAGCCGCGAACGATGGGGCCGCGTTCGCGATGCGGATTGCGCACCAAGATCAGCGAGAGGTAGTTCACCGTCTCGCCACGCAGACTCGCCAAATCGCGCACCTGCCGCTCCTCGCGGGTGCCGACCCGCTCGACGAAGGCGCTGTGGGGAAGCAGGCCACGCGCCTCGAGCAGATCCAGCAGGTCGTCCAACACCGGCTTGACCTTGAGCAGCACCAGGGTGTCGAAATCGGCCAGCAGGCGATCGATCATCGCGACGCCGTAACCGGCGGGCACGATGGCCAGGGTATCGTCGGTCTCCGCCAGCGGCATGCCCAGATCGGCGGCGGCGGCGTTGAAGGAAGAGACGCCGGGCACCGTTTCGATCGCCACCTCCGCGTCGAGCCCGGCGACCGTGCGCGCCAGGTGGCCAAAGGTGGCATAGGTGGACGCGTCCCCCTCCACCAGGAACAGCACGTCCTCGCCCCGCGTCAGTCGTGCGAGCACCGTTTCCGCGGCCTGCAGCCAATAACGGGCCAGCTTGTGTTCGTCGTGGGTCATGGGAAATACCAGCGCGGTATGCTCGGCCGGCAGGGGCAGGCCGGCACGCTGCACGATGTCCAAGGCGAAACTATCGCTCCTGGCGCTGCGCACCGGGTAGGTCCAGTGGGCATCGCTGCCGAGCAGTTCCCAGGCCCGGCGGGTGATCAGGCCGGGATCGCCGGGGCCGAGAGAGACGCCGTAGAGTTTGCCTTTCATGTCAGTCCTCTTTGCGTTGGGCGCCGATGATCCACACCGGATTCTCCGGCGCCAGGCGTTGCATATCCAGAATGGGCTTGTTGCGGGCCACCGAGAGCTGGCAGAGTTCCCAGTCCGCTTCCCTTGCCTTCAGGCGCGCCGTGGCATGGTGCAGGTTTTCCAGGGTGACGACGTTCACGACCAGCCGCCCTCCCGGGCGCAGGCGCGCCAGCGCGATGTCGATCAATTGCGCCAGCTCGCCGCCGGAGCCGCCGATGAACACGGCGTCCGGATCGGGCCAGCGGTCCAGGCCCGCGGGCGCCCGGCCATGGACGATGCGATGGTTGGTGAGCCGCATGCGGTGGCGGTTGCGCTGCACGATGGCCGCGTCCTCGGCGTTCTTTTCGATGGCGTACACGAAACCGTCCGGGCACAGGCGCGCCGCCTCCAGGCCCACGGATCCGGACCCGGCGCCGATGTCCCAGACGATGCTGTCGCGGCGCAGGGCCAGCCAGGCCAGCGACACCGCCCGCACTTCGCGCTTGGTGATCAGCCCCGATTGGGGCTTGCGCTGGTGGTAGGCCGCGTCGGGGAGCCCGAACAACACCGGTTCGGGGCGGGTTTCGCGGGGGCGCAGGATCACCACGTTGGGCTCGCCGAAACGGCGCGCCCCGATTTCGCACGCCGGCCGGAAGTCGCTCACCCGTTCGTCGGGCAACAACAGCTTCTCCGCAACGGCCATTTCGTAATCTTCGGCCAGCGATTCGATTTCGAGCATGCGCGCGATGCGTCCGGGATCGTTCTCCGGGCTGGTGAAGATGGCCAACAGCTCGTCACGGCGGATGGCCCGCAGCAACGGATAGAGGCCGTGATCGGGGCCGGCGTCGGCATGCCACTCGCCCGTGTCCCGGCCATGAACCGAAACGATGCGGGCATCCTGCCAGGCCAGCCCCAGGCGGGCGAAGGCCAGTTGCATCACCGAGACATTGGGCAGGACACGGCAACGATCCGCGCCCAGCCTGCCGATCAGATAACGCCCGATGCCATGACAGAGCGGATCGCCGGTGGCCAGCACCACCACCCGTTTTCCTTGCGCCAACCCCGCCTCGACCCAGTCGGGCACCTGCGTCAGCGCGCCGGCCAGATCCCGCGTCTCGCAGTCCGGGCGGATCGTCTGCGCGAACAGCGCCAGGGTGCGCGCGTGGCCGATCAGCAGATCGGCCTCACGGATCCGCGCCAGCGCGGCGCGCCCGAGTCCTTCGGCACCATCGTCGAGCACGCCGACCACATGGCATTCAGGCATCGCTCACCTCTGCCATCTTGTTGCCCTCGAAGTCGCAGATCAGCACCCGCAGGCGGAACCGGCCGGGGTAGCGGGCGCTCAGGGTGTCGATGACCCGCCGGCCCAGGATGGCCAGGAAGCGGGCATCCAGGCCGATCCCCGCAAGCTGCTCCAGCGCGAAACGCGCCGTGTTCGCCTTGCGGATGGTGTCGCACAGCGCTTCGCTCGCCCCCGCCTCGGCGGCGATGTCGGCGACCAGATCCGTGTTGACCGGGTTGCGCCCGGCATGGGTGATGGTTTCGCCCTGAGCCATCTTCACCAGCTTGCCGACCATGCCGCCGATCACGACATGGGAAATCCCGTTGGCCACGACGGCGTCGAGGGCCGGCTTGAGAAAGTCGCCCATCTGCACGAAGCAGGCCGGCGCCAGATGCGGCAGTTCGCGCATGACGAATTTCTCGGTGCGTCCGCCGGTGGTCAGCACCACCGTGTCCAGCCCCTGTCGGGCAGCCACCTCGATGCCCTGGATCACGCTGGCCCGGAAGGCGGCGGTGGACCACGGATGCACGATGCCCGTGGTGCCGAGGATGGAGATGCCGCCGACGATGCCCAGCCGCGGGTTGAGGGTGCGCCGGGCCATCTTCTCGCCGCCCGGCACCGAGATGACCACCTCGACCCCGCTCCGGGCGAGCAACTCGCCCGCGGCCTCGGCCACGTTCTCCTGGATGTTGCGGCGCGGCACGGGATTGATGGCCGGCCCGCCCACCTCCAGGCCGAGCCCGGCCTGGGTCACGGTGCCCACGCCGGGCCCGCCCCGAAGCACGATCTCGCCGGGCCGATCCGGCAGCAGGCACAGATCCGCCGTCAGGCGCGCGCCGTGGGTGACATCGGGATCGTCGCCCGCATCCTTGATCACCACGGCATGGGCGGTATCGCCCCCGGCGCGGGCTTCGCGGATGGCAAAGGTGACCTCACGGCCGTTGGGCAGGCGCGCGCGAACCCGCGCCGGCACGGCGCCCCGCACCAGGCCGAGCATCGCCGCGCGGGCCGCGGCCGCCGCGCAGGCGCCCGTGGTGAAGCCGGTGCGATTGCCGCGCTTCTTCCTTTTCTTTCCCGTCGTCCGGAGCGCCTTCCCGGCGCGGGGATCTTCGCGGTTCGCCGCCGGCACCGTTACCACCCGTCGTCGTGGATCAGGTCGTCGAGCGGCAGGCGCGGCAACCAGCCGGCCTTCTCCAGCTCCGGCTTTTCGTGGAAACCGCTCACATGGCCGAGACACAGGTAGGCGACCGGCACGATGCGTTCGGGGATCCCGAGGATCGACTTCAGCC
>JALWJU010000326.1 GCA_026997055.1 Paracoccaceae bacterium
GTCCGGGTCGCGGGCGGGCCAGGCGGGCCGGCGCCGGATCAGCTGCGGCGGCCTCTCTCGGCAATCGCGGCGATTTCCTGCATCCGCTCGGCCACCAATGCCTGCGAGCCAAAGCCATAGCGCGCCCATCCCAGACTGTCCAGCCGAACCAGCGCCGCCTCACGCTCGTAGCCCCGCATCGCCAGCGCTTCGGCCTTGATTGCCAGAAGCGTGGCCAGCAGCGCCGCATTCTGCGCCTCGCGCACGATGTCCAGATGCGTCTCGACGATTCGGATCGCCTCCCCCGCGCGCCCGCCGGAAAGCGCATAGGCGGCCAGCTGCACGCCCATGTTGGCGGCTTGCAACTCGCTGCCGGGCAGGGAGCGATAGATGCGCTCGGCTTCCTGGAAAGAGGCCAGCGCCAGCCGGCTGTCCACCCCGAGGCTGAGACGCCCCCGGGCGAAGAGGGCAAAGGCCAGGCGCGTGTCATTCCACCCCTCGGCCCGCGCCAGCGCCACCGCGCGCTCGGCCGCGCGTCGGCGCGTGGCCGGCTCGGCACGGGTGCTCACGGCGGTTTCGATGGCTTCCTTCCAGGCGCGCGGGGTAGGGGCGTGCCGCAGCGGCGCTCCGCTGCCGCCGGCCGGGTTGAGCCGGGCCAGAAGCGCGGGCAGCCGGGCGGCCACCTCGGCCCGGCTCATGCCGCTGCGCAATTCCGGCGCGTAATAGGCGCGCAGGATCAGCATGTCGAAGCCGGTCAGAATGGTGTGGAAATTGTCGTCATTGAACACGCTGTCGCTCAGCCGGTAGAGGTCGTTCACCGGCCCCAGCGCCTGGGCCAGCTCCTCGTGCAGGCAGTCGCGCATTTCCTGGGGCGCCACGTCGCCGGGCAGGAAGATGGCCATGCGCTCGCGCTCCCGCAGGCGGGTCCAGTCGGTCTCGGGGCGGTTGCGCAGGCGCCTGTATTCGGACCAGGAAGAGACATTGGGCACGACGAAACAGGCCGCATCGGGCACCAGCGCCTGCAGGCGCGCCTTCGGGATCACCTCGAAGGTCACCGAGGCCGGCGCGCCGGGGCGGGCGCGGCGGATGTCGATCCCCGCCTCGATGCGCAGCCGGCTCAGCAGCCGGTCGAGATCCTGCTGCAGAACCGCCGGCGCATTGCCCCGGACCGCCACGCTCACCGGCCCCTCGAAGCGTGTCAGCACCGGCAGTTCCCGGCCGCTTTCGAGGAAAAAGGCGAGGTCGAGGAAATCGCCGGCAATCTCGCTATTGGAGCGCATCGGCGGCGTCACATGGGCGCTGGCAAAGGCCTTCATCGGCGGCAGCGTGTCGGGCAGCGAGACCTGGCGCGCGGTCACTTCGTTTCTGGGCGCCGTCGCCTGGGGGGCCTGGGCGCAGGAGGCGAGCAGCAGGGCGGTGGCAGCGGCGGCGAGCAGGCGGTGCATGTCAGGGCCTCGCATATCTGGAAAAGAGGTTGGCCGGCCGGCCCGGTCGTGAAGCGCGCGCGCGGGGGCAAACTGCGCGTGCGGGGGCATTGAAAGCCCGGGTCAGCCAGCAGAAGGCGGGGGCAGCGAGCCGGTCGGCGGCGGCGTGGATCGCCTCGCCGAGTTCGGTTTCACAAAAGCGCAGACAGCCTTCCCGGAGCTTTCTCCAGGCGGCTTCGTCTTCTGCGACCAATGGCCTTATTCGGATCGTGGCGTCTCCCAACGCACCACTCCTCGGGCAAGGCCCCCACGGGCCAAGAGATACAGGCAAGGCACGAGGGAACAAAGGAAAATGTGGCCAAAAATGGGCAGATCAACAGTTTGTTTCAAATTATCAGCCAATCCGTTTCAACATGTAGTGGGCTGCGCCGGCGCGGCCACAAGCGTTGTCCCTGGATTGGTGCGAATATGGCAACAATGTGGCGGGGCGATTCGCGACCGCTTGCGCCCCGGCGATCATTGCAACGCTGCGGCCGGATTGTGGCCGAGCGCCCCGCTGCCTGATTCCGGGCGGTTGCGCCGGGGCAGGCGGCTGCGGGCGGGGCGATTTTTCGGCGAAAAATCGCGCCTCCTCAGCGCCGCCCGCGCGCCATGAAGGCGAGGCGTTCGAAAAGCTGCACGTCCTGTTCGTTCTTCAGCAGCGCGCCGTGCAGCTTCGGCAGCGCATCCTTGCCCTCGCGCCTGAGATCCTCGGGCCGCAGGTCTTCGGCCAAGAGCAGCTTCAGCCAGTCCAGCACCTCGCTGGTCGAGGGCTTCTTCTTCAGCCCCCGGGTCTCGCGGATCTCGTAGAACTGGCTGAGCGCCTCGCGCAGGAGATCCTGCTTGATCCCCGGATGGTGCATCTCGACGATCCTGGCCATGGTCTCGGCATCGGGAAAGCGGATGTAGTGGAAGAAGCAGCGCCTGAGGAAGGCGTCGGGCAGCTCCTTTTCGTTGTTCGACGTGATGATGACCACCGGGCGGTGCTTCGCGCGCACCGTCTCGCCGGTCTCGTAAACGAAGAATTCCATCCGGTCGAGCTCCTGCAACAGGTCGTTCGGGAACTCGATATCGGCCTTGTCGATCTCGTCGATCAGCAGCACCACGCGGCGCTCGGCGGCAAAGGCCTCCCACAGCTTGCCGCGGCGGATGTAATTGGCCACGTCCTCCACGCGCGGATCGCCCAGCTGGCTGTCGCGCAGCCGGCTCACCGCGTCGTATTCGTAGAGCCCCTGCTGGGCGCGGGTGGTGGACTTGATGTGCCACTCGATGATCTCCATGCCCAGCGCGCGCGCCACCTCGCGGGCAAGCTCGGTCTTGCCGGTGCCCGGCTCGCCCTTGACCAGCAGCGGGCGCTCCAGCGTCACGGCGGCATTGACCGCAACCTTCAGGTCGTCGGTGGCGACATATTTCTCGGTGCCTTCGAAGCGTGTGGACATGTCTTTCTCCGGTCTGCCTGCCCTTCGGCTACCGAAACGCCGCCCGCTTGGCAAGCACCACCGGGTCCGGCAAGGGCCGGCGCGGCGGCGCTGGCGGACGATTGGGGCGTGACATCCCCCCGATGCGGGTGTAAACGAGCGCCGTGGAGGAGATCGGATGCGCTGCCCGACCTGTGCGAGGGGGGACGGAGCACCCGGAGAGGAACCCGGCAAGGAAAAGGAAACTGGTATGAAAGCCGAAACTTTTCTGCCTGACGATTACCGCCCGGCCGAAGACGAACCGTTCATGAACGAACGCCAGCTGGAATATTTCCGGCGCAAGCTCGAGCGCTGGAAGGCCGAGATTCTCGACGAAAGCAAGCATACGATCGAAGGCCTGCAGCAGAGCACGCGCAACATCCCCGATGTCGCCGACCGCGCCAGCGAGGAGACCGACCGCGCGCTGGAACTCAGGACCCGCGACCGCCAGCGCAAGCTGGTGGCCAAGATCGACCAGGCCCTGCGCCGGATCGAAGAGGGCGAATACGGCTATTGCCAGGTGACCGGCGAGCCGATTTCGCTCAAGCGCCTGGATGCGCGCCCCATCGCCACCATGAGCCTGGAGGCCCAGGAGCTGCATGAAAGGCGCGAAAGAGTGCACCGAGACGACTGAGGGGCGCGATGTGCGAACGATATGCGCAGAAGGCACATGAGAGGCTGACGTAACGGGCACCGGAGCATGTTGCTCCGGTGTATTCATTCGGGGGGGCAGGATGCTCAAGGGTCAGGAAGTCACCGTGATCGGTGCCGGGATCGGCGGGCTGGCCGCGGCTCTGGCCCTGGCGCGGCGCGGCGCGCTGGTGCGGGTGCTGGAGCAGGCCGGCGAGATCGCCGAGGTCGGCGCCGGGTTGCAGATCAGCCCCAACGGGGTCGCGGTGCTCGATGCGCTGGGGCTGGGCGAAGAGGCGCGTTCGCGCGCGCTGCGCAGCCGGGCAGTGCGGCTGATCGACGGGCCGAGCGGGCGCGAACGCGCCTCTTCGCCCAGCCCC
>JALWJU010000327.1 GCA_026997055.1 Paracoccaceae bacterium
GGGCGCTACATGCTGCTGGCGACGCTGGCGCTCACCGCAATATCCTGGGCCACAGGCGCGATCCCCAACGCCCCCACGCTGATCGGCTTTTTGCTGGTCGCAGGCTGGCTCCTGACCTTCCTCATGGGTGTGCTACAGCGGATCATGCCATTCCTCGCCTCGATGCACGCTTCGGGCGCTTCCGGCCTGCCGCTCCTGATCTCGGAGCTCACCGCCGAAACCCCGCTCAGGATCCACGCCCTTGCCCATTTCGCCGCCATTGCCCTGATCGCGGCGGGGATCGTGCTCGGCGATACGCTGGTGATTCGCCTCGGCGCGGCAAGCGGGCTCGTCGGTGCGCTGGCCTTTGCCGCCTTTGCGGTGAATGTGGCGCTGAAGCTGCGCAAGGCGCAGAAGGCCAGCCGCGACATCAGGCGCGGCAAGAGGGTCGAACGCCGGGGATAGCCTATTTCCCGGCGGCGCGCTGATAGGCCGGGCGCTGCGAAAGGCGCTTGCCGTAGGCCTTGAAATCATCGAGCAGGGGGAATTTCGACAGCATCGCCCAGGGCACGCAATGGGCGGCGATGATGTCGGGCACGGTCATGCGCTCGCCCATCAGGTATGGCCCCTCGCCCATCCGCTCGAGCAGTACCGCCTGGGAGCGCTCGAACTCCCATTTCAGCGAATCCTTTACCGCCGGCACGCGCTTTTCCTCCGGCAGCACGAAGGAATGGCGCGCGGCGGTCCAGAGCACGGCGTCCATCTCGTCGAGCACGAAATGGGTAAAGGCATCCTGACGCGCGCGTTCGAGCGTGCCGGCGGGGTAGGTCATGGTGCCGCTTTCGGCCCCGTGCCGGTCGGCGAGGAAGGTGATGATAGCCGTCGAATCGATCACCGGCGCGCCATCGACCAGCAGCACCGGGGCCTTGCCGGTGGGGTTGTGCTCGCGCAGCGCATCCGAGCGCGGGGCGGCATCGTGGTGCATGTATTCCAGCCCCAGTTCCTCGAGCATCCACAGCACCCGAAAGGCGCGGGTCTGCCGCGCGCCGATCACTTCATACATCTATCTTCCTCCCATCATTGCCAGCCGGATCAGGGTGCGCTCCATCAGCGCCATTTGCGGTGCGGTATCGGCGGAGCGCAGTTGCAGGTCGGTATCGACCAGCAGTCTGAGCGCGCGCTCCAGCCGGGCGCTGCCCCATTTGCCGGCCTGTCGCACCATGCGGTCGCGGGATTTGAAATGCACCGGCGGGCGGGCGCGGGCGATCCCCTGAGAGGGGCCGCCCGGGTCGCTCGCCGCGGCGAACAGGGTGCGGAAGTGGCGGCTGGCGGCGATGCAGAGGCTCACCGGGGTCACGCCCTGGGCGGCAAGGCGGGCGAGCACCGGGCCGATCTCGCCCGCGCGGCCCTCGGCGGTGGCGTGCAGCACCTCGTCAAGCCCGGCCTCGGTGGAGGCGGGCGAGAGGGCGGAGACGTCTTCGGGGCTGAGGGGCGTGTCGTCGCCGATCTTGTAAAGCGCCAGTTTTTCAATGGTCTGCCTCAGGTCTCCGGGGCCGATCGCGCGCGAGAGCGCGACCAGGTCGCCCAGCGCCTCGGGGCTGACGGCACTGAGGCCCGCGCGCTTCAGCTCGGCTTCGATTTCGGCGCGCGAGGGCGGGTCGTCATAAAGCCCCAGCGCCCGGCGGCCGGGCCGGCGCTCGAAGAGCTTGCGCAGGGCCGAACCCTTGCGCAGGGCGCCGGCGGTGATCACCACCTGCGCATCGCCTTCGCGCCATTCGTCCAGCGCCGGGCCGATCGCTCTGGCGAGCGCGTCGGTCGCGTCTTCGACAAGCACGACGCGGGGGCCGGGAAAGAAGCCCTGCGCCTTGATCGCGTCGAGCAGCAGCGCGCCATCCTTGCGCAGGTCGGCGGCGGGGATGCGGGTGAGGCGCATTTCGTCCTCGCCGCCGGGGCCGATGATCTCGCCGATGATGTCCTGGCGCCTGAGCGCCACGCGCATGGCGTCGGCGCCGAATATCAGCAGGGCGCTTTCCTTCATCCCTTCATCCGGCCCAGTCCGCCGCCCCGGCGATGAGGCGGGTGGTGACGAGATCGGCCAGCGCCACCATCAGCCGCTTGTGCGCATCCTGCGCGCTGCTGGCGGTGGCCACGGTGGTGCCCTGCTGCGAGTAGGAGACAAAGGAGGTGACCGTGCCCGACTGCACCACCTGCCCGGTGGCGCTTTCGGTGAGGGTGAAGGTGAGGGTGCCGAAAAGCTGCTTGCGCGTGGTCTCGGCGCTGGCGGTGATGCCCGAGGCCTCTTCGCGGGTCTCGATCCGGTAGCCGAGGGTGAAGCGGGCGGCCTCGGGCCGGCCGAGGCGCTCTTCGAGGCGCTTGACCAGCTCGTATTCGTCGCGCGTCTCGGGGGCTTCGACCTCGATCGCGCCGGTAAGCCCCCGCGCCGCGCCGCCCGGCCCATAGACCGGCCTGAACCCGCAGGCGCCCAGCGTGCCGAGCGCCAGCAGGGAGGCGAGGAACAGGCGGCGGTCAGATGACGACATTGACGATACGCCCCGGGACAACGATCAGCTTCTTCGGCGCCCGCCCATCGAGCGCCCTTTGCACAGCCTGGTCCGCCAGCGCCAGTTTTTCAACCTCTTCGCGCGAAAGATCGCGGGCGACGGTGATTTCCGACCGGCGCTTGCCGTTGATCTGGATCGGCAGGGTCACGGTATCCTCGACCAGCAGCGCCGGGTCGGCCTCGGGCCACGGGGTGCGGGCGACCAGCCCTTCGCCGCCCTGGCGGGCCCAGATTTCCTCGGCCAGATGCGGGGTGAAGGGGGCCATGAGCTGGGCCAGCACCCGCATCGCCTGGCGCTGGGTTTCTGCGCCGGCCTTCGATTTCTGCAAGGTATTGGTGAAGGCATAGAGGCGGGCGATGGCGGCGTTGAAGCCGAAGCTCTCGATCGCCATGGTGACATCGTGGATGGTCTTGTGCATGGCGCGCAGCAGGTCTTCGTCATCGCGGCCCTCGCCCTCCATCCCGGCGATGCGCTCGCTCAGGCTCCAGACCCGGCCCAGATGCTTGTGCGCGGCCTCGGCGCCGGCGGCGGTCCATTCCACATCGCGCTCGGGGGGCGAATCCGAGAGCACGAACCAGCGCGCGGTATCGGCGCCGTAGCGCTCGACGATCCGCACCGGATCGACCACGTTGTTCTTGGATTTCGACATTTTCGCCGAGGGGATCACCTTCACCTCGGCGCCGCTCTCGCGCAGGAAGGCGCGCCCGTCGCTGAGCTCCACCTCTTCGGGGTAGTGATAGACCGGGCGGCCATCCTCGCCCTCGCTCATGTAGATCGCATGGGTGACCATGCCCTGGGTGAACAGCGCGTCAAAGGGCTCGACGCTCCTGGCGGGCAGGTGGCCGCATTCGTGCATGGCGCGGGCGAAGAAGCGGCTGTAGAGCAGGTGCAGGATCGCGTGTTCGATGCCGCCCACATATTGATCGACATTCATCCAGTAATCCACGTCCTCGGCGCTGGTGGGCGTGGCGGCGCCGGGCGCGGTGAAGCGGGCGTAATACCACGACGAATCGACGAAAGTATCCATCGTGTCGGTCTCGCGCCTGGCGGGCTTGCCGCAGGCGGGGCAGGGCACGTCGCGCCAGGTGGGGTGGCGGTCGAGCGGGTTGCCGGGCTGGTCGAAGGTGACATCGCGGGGCAGTTCGATGGGCAGGTTTTCCTTCTTCTCCGGCACCACGCCGCAGCTATCGCAATGCACCACCGGGATCGGGCAGCCCCAGAAGCGCTGGCGCGAGATCCCCCAGTCGCGCAGGCGATACTGGACCTTGCCCTTGCCCAGCCCGCGCTCTTCGAACCAGTCGATCGCGGCCTCGATACCCTCTTCGCCGGTGGCCTCGGCGAGGCCGGTGAAATGGTCGATATAG
>JALWJU010000328.1 GCA_026997055.1 Paracoccaceae bacterium
CTCCCTGAATGCGTTGCAAGACCTTGAAATAGAATTACTATTCCTGCGGTCCTGCGCCTTTTCAGGAAGCAAATCTGCCGGACTGTGAGCGCGGGATTAATGGGTCCTGACCCTAGGACACTGCCAGCCGCCAGACCGCTACCGAGAGTGAGCGGACTGGTCGCGATTGCGCCCAATGCCAATCCGGCTCCGACTTCATCGAGAAGTGTGCCGTTGCCGTTGAAATCGTAGCTTCCCTGCGGGCTGTTGTTGCGAAAGCTAGGCGGCGGGCCAAGATTCCGACCACGACGGCCGCCACCGCCACCGCCGCCGCCGAAGCTGACATTGCCGTAGAGATCGATCATCGAAACCTTGTAGATTGCAGACATTTTCCTGTCTTCCTTTCTTCTGCGGCGTGGGCATGCTACCCTGTCGCGTTGCTGTCTGCCGGGTTTTCCTGCCCGGCGGCTCAATCGGGTGGCGGGTTGGTTGAGAGCCCGCCACCCATCCCGACCCGCATGCTCACGCAAGCCGAAACCCCATTCAAACCTCCTCACGCGCCCTGCGCAGGTTTACCCCCGTCCAACGGTTCACCCGGCGGATGCTGCCATCGGGGTTGCGGCGCAGGCTCGTGGCGACTTCGTTTGGAAAGATGTTGTGCGTCCTGTTCTGTACGACCTCGCGGATATTCCCGTACGGCGTGATCCAGTCATTGAAGAACAGCCTGTCACCGCAATTCCATTCGTCTCCGGCAAGCGCACGGCCCGTCCTGTGCACATCCCTTTCGACCTCTTCCGAGAGCCACGCCCACGTCACCATCGCCGTGGGTACGGCTTCGGGTGTAAGATAAAAACGCGTCTGACCACACCAGAGAGCCGGCAGGATTTCGACGCGGAAATAGTCACCGAGCTTGAACTGCCGGTGATATTCCGACTGCGCGAGGAGTTCGAGCGCGTAGCCCACGCTTGCATAGTAATCGATGTTCACCATGCCGTCTGCTGCTGCCTCGCACTTCGGTTGTGACGCGCCAGGACTTCCGCCTTTGTGCCAAGATGCTTTTCCAAAGCGCGCTGCAAGGCGAGATGATTGCCGAAGGGAGCGGCCTGACGTGTCAATATCACGCCATTGCCCCGAGCAGGTTTTGTCCAGGTCGCGTAGCCGATCGGTTTGCGCTGCTCGTTCAAGGCCACGAAGGCGGTCTGCTCCTGCAAGTGTCGCAAGAGCACGGCGTAATAGTCTTCAATTCGCGTCTGCGACGGGCCTTCCCAATAGTCGATGTCGATGAGCGCCATTGCGCCGAGGCTGCGATATGCATCAAGCGCTGGCCGTTCGGGGTCCGCTTGCGGCAGCGGCGGAAGGTAGTTTTCGACCTCAGCTGCCAGGTTGGCCATGTCCGCAACCGGCAGATGCCTCATGCCCTTGTGGCCCGCGCCGAACAACGCGTGCAGCCAGTCGCCTCGGCCTTGGCTGAACATCCGGATGGCCGCCAGCCGGGCCAATGGATAATTCTGGCGATAATGATAATCAACCTGTGGGTCAGCCAGCGCTGCTGACAGCACATCGACATCCGTTCCCAGATAAGCCTCATTCTCACGGTGCCAGACGCAGGCCAAGGCCGGAAACAATGCCGGAGCGGTCTCGCGAACATGTTCGAGCAGGATCAGTTCGCCCAGAAAGGCGCAGGTCTCGCGTGCGACCGGTGGCATTTGGCCGTGTCCCGACATGAGGGTCTGAAGGACATGGGCGGCCTCATGCGCCAGACAGATGACATCGTCCGGCATTCGATCCCATTTCATCACGATCAGAACCGGTTCTGACGGCCCGCGATCCACCGTATGAGGTGCAATTCCTTGCACCTGTGGAAGGTCTTGAAACGCCACGCGCGCCAGATATTCCGTAGGAAAAGAATGGCCCTTGAAAGCCGCTTCGAAAGCAGGCCTTACGAGTGCCTCAAAACACTCTTCGCGCGTCCGGTATCTGTAAATCTCTCGGCTCGCACCTGTCACCGCCCCCGGAAGCCAGACCGGTCTGTCGAGAAGGGCGCCCGCCTTCCATGCCGCCAGAACATCAAGCAGCATTTCCCGATCAAACTCGTGGAAGGACAACCACTCAACGAAACTGCTCATCTCAACTCTAACGGGACAAAACTGGCGCCCAAACACGAACGGCCTCTCACTTCATCAGAATATTCCCCCTAAACGCGATTCCACAAGAGAAAAACTCCCTTTACGGGAAATATTCTTATTGCCTGGGGAGGCGTGTTGTTATCATTTTGTTTTTCCAGATTGGTCCTTGAGGCGATAACGTACAGAATCTTTCGCCCCTTTGCTTTTGACGGCGGTTCCAATCAGACTTTTTGAGAGGAGCTAAGAATGGACGAGGACGAGAAGCCCAAAGGGATGGGAAAGGTCATTCAGATCGACGAGGCGCGCATTCGCGATCATCTTGGCGAGATGGTGCGTGGCACGCTCAAAGAGGCGCTGAATGCGATGCTGGATGCGAAAGCCGACCGACTGTACGGCGCGGATCGCTACGAGCGCAGCGAGGGCCGCAAGGACACGCGGGCGGGCCATTATCGCAGGTCGCTGGATACGAAGGCGGGCAAGGTCAGCCTGAAGGTTCCGAAGCTGCGGCGCCAGACCTTCGAGACGGCAATCATCGAGCGCTACCGGCGGCGGGAAAGCTCGGTCGAGGAGGCGCTGATCGAGATGTATCTGGCGGGCGTTTCGGTGCGCCGGGTCGAGGAGTGAGGCGGAAAAGAAAACGATCCAGTGAATCGTTTTCCCGCCGAACACCGAGGCGCTTTGGGGCACGCGGGTCAGTCCGGGCACGGTTTCGAACCTGAACAAGAAGATCTACGCCAAGATTGACGAGTGGCGGCACCGCAAGATCGAAGGCGATCACCCGTATGTTTTCCTCGACGGGATCGTCATGAAGCGCTCCTGGGCTGGCGAGGTGCGCAACGTTTCGCTGCTGGTTGCGATCGGCGTGACGCGTGAGGGCTATCGCGAGATACTGGGTATCATCGAGGGCCCGAAGGAGGACAAGTCCGGCTGGTCAGGCCTCTTGCGGCACCTGGTGGACCGCGGCCTTTCCGGTGTGCAGCTGATCGTGTCCGACGCCTGTCGGGGCCTGATGGAAAGCGTCGCCGAATACCTGCCGGATGCGCGCTGGCAGCGTTGCGTTGTGCATTTCTACCGCAATGTGTTCAGCCTGGTGCCCTCCGCTGCCCGGCAGGCGATTGCGCGGCAATCGGCCGAGAGGGGGCGAGGTGCGTGAGGTGAGCAGGATGCTGAAGGCCATCCACGCCCGGGAGGACCGCAAGGCGGCCGCCGGGAAGATGGAAGCGGTTATCACCGAACTGCGCCGCCAGAGGCTGACCAAGGCCGCCGAACTGTTCGAGGAAAGCGGACATGAGACCCTGACCTGCTACGCCTTTCCCGACAGGCGAGCCATTGTGCGCCATTGGTTCGAGAACAATGGCGAGCGGATCAAGCTCAGAACCAATAACCCGCTGGAACGCATCATGCGCGAGATCCGGCGACGAACGCGGGTCGTGGGGGCGTTCCCGGACGTGACCTGGAAAAGCCGATGCCAAGATCGGCAGCTACCTGCCGGCGGCTCAAACCGCTCGCAAGGGCCAAACGCACAGCCTCTGCGCGGAATCCAGGGGGGCCGGTGCCATGATGTCTCTCCTTCGTGGCAGAATACCAGGTCAAAAGGGCGGAACAATTCCGCGGCGACGCTGCGTGCCTCAGTCGGCAAGGCTCAGTTCGGATATGCCGCCGCCCGCGTCGCGGCGCAGGAAGATCGCCCTGATGCCCTGTGCGCGGGCCAGTTCGGGGCCGGCTTCGGGGCCGGCGACGAGCAGCGCCGTGGCCCAGGCATCGGCCGCCGCTCCGCTGGCGGCGATGACGGT
>JALWJU010000329.1 GCA_026997055.1 Paracoccaceae bacterium
ACATGCTGGGCGATATCGCCGATTATGTGGTGGCGCGCTTCGCCTGAAATCAGGTGAGCGTTACCGGGCGGGTCCACCAGTCGGGCCGCTCCGTGCTCAGCCGCTGCGCCGCCTCCCGGGCCGCCTCACGGCTGCGAAACAGCGCAAAACAGGTCGCCCCCGAGCCCGACATGCGCGCAAGAACGGCGCCGGGGAGGGCGGCGAGCGCCTCTAGCGTGGCGCCGATTTCGGGGGCAAGGGCAATGGCGGGGGCTTCGAGGTCATTGCGCTGGGCGGCGAGCCAGCGGATCAGCGCATCCGGCTGGCGCAGCGGCGGAAGTTTTCGCGGCATTGGCGGATTTTGCTTGCTCTCCAATGCCTTGAACACATCCGGCGTGGCCAGCGATACGCCCGGATTGGCCAGTACCGCCGCCAGGGGCGGCAGGCCTGCGAGGGGTGTCACCTCTTCGCCGATGCCGCGCATCCGCGCCGCCCGCCGCATCAGGCAGACGCGGATATCGGCGCCGAGCGCCGTAAGCCCCTCGGGCAGATCGCGGCTGCCGGTAAGCTCGGCCAGCCCCAGCGCCAGCGCCGCCGCCTCCGAGGAGCCGCCCCCGAGCCCCGCTGCCATGGGCAGGTGCTTGGAGAGGGCGATCGCCACCGGCTGATCGAACAGCGCCGCTGCGCGCAGGGCCAGGTTATCCGCTCCCGCCGGCACGCCTTCGGCCATCGGGCCGGTCACTTGCAGGCTCGGTGCCGCGGATGCGGTGAGGGTCAGCCGGTCGCCGATATCGGCGAACATCACCAGCGAATCCAGCAGGTGGTAGCCGTCTGCCCGCCGCCCGGTCACATGCAGGGTCAGGTTGACCTTGGCCGGGGCGAATACCTTAACCGCCTTCATTGGCATACACGATCGGCGCGGCGCCCTCTTCCTCGAGCACCCTGTCGAGCCCCACTTCCAGCTTGCGCCGGATCCGGTCGGGGTCGATTTCGCCGAGGTCGGTATCCTCGGTGATGAAGGAGAGCGCCCGGCTCCACTGGAAGCGCGCTTCCTGGCGGCGTCCGACGGCCCAATAGACATCGCCCAGGTGATCGTTGAGCACCGGATCCACCGGGATCAGCTCCACCGCGCGCTCCATGTACCTGACTGCCGCGTCGTAATTTCCCAGCCGGTAATGCACCCAGCCGAGGCTGTCGGTGATGTAGCCGTCTTCGGGCCTCGCGGCGACGGCGCGCTCGATCATGTCCAGCGCCCGCTCCAGATTGCGCCGCTGCTCGACCCAGGAATAGCCGAGATAATTGAGCACCGAGGGCTGATCCGGGTCGATCTCCAGCGCCTCGAGGAAATCGGCTTCGGCCTCGTCCCAGCGGTCGGTCTGCGCCCGGCAGATACCGCGGACGAAATACAGAACCCAGCGCTGGCTCTCGGACTTGTCAACCAGTTCCACGGCGCGGTCATAGGGTGCCAGCGCATCCTCACAGCGACCCTGAAGGCGGTAGGTGTCGCCCAGGGTCTTCTGCACGTCCGGGTCGTCGGGAAAGGTCCGGGCCAGGGACTCGAGCACCTCGATTGCTTCCTCGGCCCGGTCGGCATTGCGCAGGACCTCGGCGCGCGAGAGGCTTGCCGCGAGGTAGAGTCGGCTGCTCTCGGGCACGCGGGCATAGGCGGCGGCGGCAAGCTCGTGCAGTTCGAGCATTTCCAGGAGCGCGGCCGAGAGCAGCAGCGCGTCGTAATTATGCGGGTCGAGATACTCGCCGGTGCGGCTGTAGAGCAGGACCACCTGGGGCTGGGTGTCGCGTGCCAGTACCTGGGCGATGGTCGCGAACACATCGGCGAGCACCTGCGCCGGACTGGTCACGACATCAAAGGCCAGCGGCTTGCCGGCGGCCAGTTCGGCGCGCATCCGGCGGATCTCCGAGTCTCCGCCGCCGGGAAAGCTGGCGTCGATCAGCTCTACCGCCTCGGGGCCTCGCTCAAGCTGGCTGAGGATCTGCGCCAGCGCCATCACCCCTCGCCGGTCCAGCTGCAGGCGCGGCCCTTCCCGGCCGGTCAGGATTGCGGCAGCAGAGGCGAAATCGCCGCTCATGGCCAGGGCCAGGGCCCGGTGATAAGGGAAAAGCTGTCCCGGGTCGCTGCCTTCCTCGGCGGCGCTGAAGATGGCCATGGCCCGTTCTGCCTCGCCCTTGCCGAAATGGGCCCAGGCGCGGATCAGTTCGTCCACGGCGGTACCGACGGAAATGCCCCGGTCGAGCAGGCGGAGCACGTCGTCCCAGCGCCCGTCGTGAATGTAGCCGGCCAGCAGTACCAGCCCGGCGATCTGGTTCTGCGCCTCGAGCGCGTGCAGGCGCTGGGCGATGGGACGGGCCTGGTCGTACTGGCCGAGGCCGATCTCGGCGATCAGCAGGCCCTCCATGAGCCGGGCGTTTTTCGGGTCGCGGGCAATGGCGCGGATGCCGTATTTCACCGAAGCGGCGAAGTCGCGGCTGTATTCTGCCTGGCGCGCGGCCAGATATGGGCCGGCGATGCCTTCGGCCCGGGCGGCGGGGGCTGACAGGGCCAGGCTTGATAGCAGCAGAAAAAACAGGCGAGGCAGGAGCGAGATGCGCAAGACGGTCTCTTTCTTTGGTATGTCCGGGATGAACCTAATGGCCCGAACTGCCGGGTGCAATCCGTCCGTCCTGCCTCCAGGCCGGTTTAACGCAGGTTTTACCCCCCCGGCGCTACATGTTGCCGTAATTGGGCCCGTCGCCGCCCTGAGGCACGGTCCAGGTGATGTTCTGGCTGGGGTCCTTGATATCGCAGGTCTTGCAATGGACGCAGTTCTGGAAATTGATCACGAAGCGCGGCTCCTTGCCCTCTTCGCGCAGCACTTCATAGACCCCCGCCGGGCAATAGCGCTGGGCCGGCTCGTCATATTCGGGCAGGTTGACGCGGATCGGGATATCCGGGTCGGCGAGCTTCAGGTGGCAGGGCTGGCTTTCCTCGTGGTTGGTGGCCGAGAAGCTGACATTGGTCAGCCGGTCGAAGCTGAGCTTTCCATCGGGTTTGGGGTAGTCGATCCTGGGCCAGTCGGCGGCCTTGCCGGTGGCGGCGGCGTCGGACTTGCCGTGCTTCAGGGTGCCGAACGGGCTGAACCTGAAGATGGTCTGAAACCACATGTCGAAGCCCCCCAGCGCCAGGCCCGCCAGCGTGCCCCAGCGCCCGTTCATCGGCGCCACGTTGCGCACCGGCCTGAGGTCGCGCCCCACCGGCCCCGCGCGCAGCTCGCTGTCGTATTCCTCAAGCGTATCGCCCGCGCGCCCGGCCTTCATCGCCTCCACAGCGGCCTCGGCGGCGGCGATGCCCGAGAGCATGGCGTTGTGGTTGCCCTTGATGCGCGGCAGGTTCACGAGCCCCGCGGCACAGCCCAGCAGCGCCCCGCCGGGAAAGGCGCTCCGGGGGATCGACTGGTAGCCGCCCTTGGTCACCACCCGGGCGCCGTAAGCGATGCGCTTGCCGCCCTCGAGAAGCTCGGCGATCATCGGGTGATGCTTGAGCCGCTGAAACTCCATATAGGGGTAAAGGTGCGGGTTCCTGTAGGAGAGGTCAACGATCAGGCCGATATAAACCTGATTGTTTTCAAGGTGATAGATGAAGGAACCGCCCCCCGTCTTCCAGCCCAGCGGCCAGCCCATCGTGTGGGTGACGGTGCCTTCGCGGTGCTTTTCGGGCTTTACCTCCCAGATTTCCTTCATCCCGAGGCCGAATTTGGGGAAGTCGGCGTCGCGGTCTAGGCCGAATTTGGCAATCGCCTGCTTGGAGAGCGAGCCGCG
Source organism: Paracoccaceae bacterium (assembly GCA_026997055.1). GTDB lineage: Bacteria > Pseudomonadota > Alphaproteobacteria > Rhodobacterales > Rhodobacteraceae > JAAEUB01. Next base: position 3,793 of record JALWJU010000329.1, read on the forward strand.
CGCGCCTTCGGACAGGAACACATACTTGCCGTTGAGCTCCATGCCCGGCTCATAGGCCGGCCCCGGCGTGCCGTCGGCATTCTTG
>JALWJU010000330.1 GCA_026997055.1 Paracoccaceae bacterium
GCGATGATCGAAGTGAGCAGGTTGATGGAATCGGACAGCGGCGGGCCGGACCTGCCCGGGCGGAGCGGCGAGGAGGGGCGCGGTGCGGCCGATGCCGCGGCGGTGCTGAAGATCACGCCCGGCTACAGGCGGGAGGTATTCAAGGCCGGAAACGGCGAGTGGGAATCGGTTGCAAAGCTCGTGGTCGATGTGGCGCTGGAGTCGTTCACGGTCGATCCCGACATGCCGGCCGAGCGCGTGGCCGCGCTCCAGGCCGAGCTGGCCCTGACTCTCGAACGCATTCGCAACGACATGCCCCGGCTGCTGACCGACTCCGAACGCGGCAGGCTGTTCGTCGATGGACGGGTGCGCCTGGCGCTGCGCACCGCCCTGGGCGACAGCCCGTTTTCTCACCACCAGCTGTTCGACCGGCCCGAGGCTTCGCTGCTGCTGCGCCGCTGGCCGAAGCCGCAACTGCGTTTCGTGATCGCCACGGCCGGTGGAGCGTTCGGGGAAAGCTCACGGAGCACGCCGTGTCAGCCATGCCGGGTCGGGGCGGTCTATGAGGCGCCCCCCGATCCGGCCCCCGACCGGGTCTTCATCACCGCGCCCGGCGGGCGGTTTCAGGTGCCGGTCTCGCCCAGCGCCGAGGATCCGCTGATCTGGCGCAGCGCCGAGATCCTGCCGGTTCTGCCGGCGCCCGAAACCCGCAAGGCGCCCGACATCCGGGAGGATGAAGCAGAGGCCGAACCGGTTGCAGGCGGCCCCGATGACGGGCTGGATGGCACCGGCCCGCTGCTGCCCGACCGCCCGCAAGGCGGCCAGAACAGCGGGGAGGGCGAAGAGGAGGGCGGGGACGGCCGGGATGGCGCTCCCCCGCGCAGCTCCGCCGGGATCGGCGCACGGCCCGCTGGCGAGGCAGGGCCACCCGCCCCCGCCGGTTTGCCGCCCATCGACCTTTCCAGGTCGTCGCCGCCCAGCATCTACGATGACATCCTCCCCATGACCCTGAAAGATCCGTCCGTGGGTCTGCCCGTGGATTCGGCGGCGGCTGAAGCCCTGCTGCTCTCCCCGTTGCCGGGACGTTCCGGGGAAACGGCGGGAGAGGGGGCGCCGCCACCGCCTGGGGCGCCGCCTGCCGCCGCTCCCACCGCCGCTCCAAACGCCGCGCCGCCCGGATCCGGCATCGGGCCGGGCTTCGGCTTCGGGATCGACCCGAATTACCGTTTCACGCCCGGTCAGGGGCGCCGGGGTCCGGTACTGCGCCGGCCCGCCCCGGTTCCACCGCCGCGCTCGCCGCTTCTCAGCCTGATCGACAGGTTCGGCCCTGACGATCCGCAGGTGACGGCTCTGCTGGCCGACGGGATCAGCGCCGAGGACGAGGCCGAAGCGGCCAGGATCCTGGCCGAGCGCGCCGAAGACGACCAGGAGGAGGCGCAATGAGACGGCTGATCCTGCTTCTCCTTGCCTGGCTTGCGCTGGCCTCGGCCCTGTCCGCCCAACCCGCCGACACCGTGGCCGCCGACACCGTGGCCGCCGACACTGTGGCCGCCGAACGTTTCACCAACCCCTATGCCTGGGTCGAAGGCCGCTGGGACGTCCGTTATACCGATGCCGAGCGGGGCGAGGTGGTGGGCTCGGCCGCCTTCACCATTTCCAGCTATCGCCCCGAAGTCTCGACGCGCGGCGAAATCCTGTTTGCCGACGAACAGACCGGCGCGGTCTATCGGCTGAAGCTCGATAAGGTGGAGCCGCTGGCTCCGCCCGGAGCGGACGGTCTGGTGCGCAAGCTTCGCCTGACCTTTTCCGGCAAGAGCCCGCCCAGCGGCGACAGGCCGTCGGGCGAACGGCTGGTGATCGAGCTTGCCCCCGGACAGCGGCTCGAGGCGACAGTGGGCGAGGGGTCCAGGCTGATCACCACCGGCCCGCCGCCCGCTCCGCGCGGGCTGGTGCTGGAACTGACCGCCCCCGAAGGCCGCTTCGACCGGGTCGAGGGGCGCTGGCAGCAGCAGGTGGATTCGCAGGAGGAAATGTTCTTCGGCCGGGCCGGCAGCTTCACGCCCGAGGGCGAAGGCGGGATCGTCTCGGGCACCGAGACCTGGACGCGCTTTCCCAGCCTGGCGGTCGATGCCAGGCACATCCACGGACCGGCGCCGACCGAACTGATGGCGAAGGCCTGGCAAGCCGCGCGTGAGCGGGCCATGCGGGAAGGTCGCCGGTTGGAGCCGCCTGAAAGCCTGGGCAGGATGTGGCTGAGCGTGACCGGCATCGAACTGCCGGTGGAGGCGATGCGCATCCGCGACATCGCGATCGGCCCGGCACCGGCCGAACCGGGCGAGCCGGACGACCCGGACGAACCGGGCGCGGCCGAGGCGCCGCAGGGTCGGGAAACGCAGGCGGACAATTTCCGCAATGTCCGTCTGCTGGGCGTGCGGCGCAACCCCAAGGACGGGCGCGTGCTGGACCTGCAACTGGAGCTTCTGTCCGGTTTCAACGATGGCCCGATCGGGATCACGGTCAACGGCAAAACGGTCACCTGGTATCCCGATATCGCCCCGACCAGGCCGAGCTATGTGCGCTTCGTGCGCCGCAATCAGGGCGAGTACATGCCGATCGACCGGATCCACCCCGGCGAGGTGGTCTATGTCGAAGCGGCCTACAGGCGTCCACCGCTGACAAGCGACCTGCTCTATGGCCTGGCTGGGTTCGGCGAGGCCCGGACGCCGGTCATCACCCTCTCGCCGGCGGCCGAGGCGCCGGTCGGTCCGGGGGGCGGATTCGCCTATCGCTCGGAGCGCATCCTGGTCCTGGATGCGCAGGCATCGCAGGCCGAGCGCGACCGCTTCGACGACCTCCTGGCCCTGAAACTGGACAGCATACCGTCGCTGGTGCTCAGGGCCGGGATCGGCTCCACGCTGGTCGCCGGGCCGGTACGCAAGGGCGAGCCGCTCGCCCGCGCCCGCATGGCGCCGCCGCCGCCCAGCCTGTGGCAGGAGGCCCTGGCCAGAGCCCGCGCCTGCCGCGCCGCCGGGGGGGCGACCGGCGTCAGCAACATCATTCTCACCGAAATACTGTTCGGCGACGGGGTGGTGCAGACGGTCAGGGTCAGCCTGGAGGATCACGCCGCGGCGATCCTGCTGCGCGACGAGCTCCTGCGCAGCACCGATCAGTGGATCGCCCGTGCCCAGCGCGCCGGGCAGGCCGGGCCGGGCAACCGGCGCGCAGCACTCGAGCGCGAGGCCCTGGCGCTGATGCGCCTGGCCGACATGGAGGCCGCAAATCCACTGCTCGACCAGCAGGTTCCCACCGCCAGCTGGAACCCCGAAACCCGGGCAATGGAATGGACCGGCGGCGAGGCCCCGCTGCGCGAGGAGCTTTCACTCGCCTGGGTCGAGATGCTCGACAAGACGGCCACGCCCGAGAACCGGGCACGCCGCCGGGCGGTGCTGGACAACGCCCTGGTGCAGATATCGCGGGCCCGGGGCATCCTGCTGGGATATGCGTCCGGGACCCGCAAGCGGCTGAACGAGATCGACGTCTGCGACCTGGACAGCCTGTTTTCCGATGTCGGGGTGGGAACGCGGCAAGTCGCCGAGGGCCTTGTTCCCAGGCTTCTGCGCGCGCCTGTAGGCGACGAGCCTCCCTATCCGGCCTGGCTGCCCGACCAGGCGGCGATCGCCGCCGTGCGGGGCGTTGCCACGACCATGTCAGCGATTGCCGCCCAGCAGGAATGGGCGCGCGCCGATACCGATGTTGTCATGGCTGCGGCGAGTGTCGTGGCTCTGCCGGTCGGTGGCGTGGCGGTGATGGGGCTGGAGGCCATCGAGGTCGTGCGCGGGGTGCAGGATGCCTGGGAAGCGGCCACCGCGCTGAGCGATGCCGTAGTCCACGTC
>JALWJU010000331.1 GCA_026997055.1 Paracoccaceae bacterium
ATGTCGCCCCGCCGCTCTCAGCGTTTGCGGTCGCGCCGGGACGACATCGGCTGAAAGGCCACCCCCACATGCGCCTCGCAATAGGGCTTGCCCTGCTGCACCGGCAGGCCGCAGAACCAGAATTCCTCGGTCGCCGGATCCCCGATGGGCCATTTGCAGGTGCGTTCGGTCAGTTCCATCAGGCTCAGCTTCTTCGCCCCCTTTTCCACTTCGCGCACGCTGGCGAGCGCCTCGGGGCTGATCTCGTTGGCCGAAGGCTGGGGCGGCAGCGGCTGGCCGGCGGGCACGATCGGCTTGCGCGCCGGCACTGCCGGCCTGGGCCTGGCTTCCGGCTCGCGGGGCGCGGAAGCCGGCCCGGCCTGGGCAGCGGCGGCTTCCGGCGCGGGCTTCTCCGCCGCCCTGGCCGCGGACTTCCTGGGCGCGGGCTTCGCCGCGGGTCTGGCCGCAGGCTTCTCCCGGGTCGTGGCCTTGCCTCCCCCGGCGGTGCGGTTCGAAAGCCCCAGCCGGTGCACCTTGCCGATCACCGCATTGCGGGTGACGCCCCCCAGCTCCTTGGCGATCTGGCTGGCCGACTGGCCCTCGCTCCACATCCTCTTCAGGATTTCGACCCGCTCATCCGTCCACGACATGTGCTTTCCCGCCACTTTCCCGTGATGCGGCCCGCAACCGGACCCTTTTGAACAAGCCCCCATTCTAGCCACCCTGCGCGCGCTTGCAAGCGCCTATGGACATGCAGGCCCGATCCCCTTATGACGCACCCATGATCACGGCCTTCGCACATAAAGCCAGCCGACGCCGACGCGCCTGAGCGCCGGCCCGATCGCCTGCGCGCCCTTCGCGCCCCCTTTTGCTCCCTTCATCCCCACAGCTTGACACCGGCCCCGGCTTGCGCCACGCATGGGCCTTCAATCCCAGGAAACGACCATGACAGATCCCGTCCTGCCCACCTATAATCGCGCCCCCCTTGCCTTCAGCCACGGCGAAGGCAGCTGGCTCACCGAGGCGGGCGGGCAGCGATATCTCGACATGGGCGCGGGCATCGGCGTCAATGCCCTGGGCCACGCGCACCCGGCGCTGGTCGAGGTGCTGCAGAGCCAGGGCGCGCGGCTCTGGCATGTGTCGAACCTCTACGAGATCCCCGAACAGCGGGCGCTGGCCGAGGCGCTGGTGGAGGCGACCTTTGCCGATACGGTCTTCTTCACCAATTCGGGCACCGAGGCGGCGGAACTCGCCGTGAAAATGGCCCGCAAGCACTTCCATGACGCAGGCCAGCCCGAGCGCACCGGGATCATCGCCTTCGAGGGCGCCTTTCACGGCCGCTCGGCCGCCGGCATCGCCGCCGCCGGGAGCGAAAAGCTGACCCGCGGCTTTGCTCCGCTGCTGGCGGGCTTCACCCACCTGCCCTTCGGCGATATCGAGGCGGTGGAAGCGGCGATCGGCGAGGAGACCGCCGCCATCATGGTCGAGCCGATCCAGGGCGAAGGCGGCATCCGCCCGCTCCCCGACGAGGCGCTGAAGGCGCTGCGCCGGCTCTGCGACGAGCGCGGCTGCCTCCTGATCCTCGACGAGGTGCAATGCGGCATGGGCCGCACCGGCCGCCTCTTCGCCCACGAACATGCCGGCATCGCGCCCGATATCATGATGGTCGCCAAGGGCATCGGCGGCGGCTTCCCGCTGGGCGCGGTGCTGGCGAGCGAGCGCGCCGCCTCCGGCATGGGGCCCGGCACCCACGGCTCCACCTATGGCGGCAATCCGCTCGCCTGCGCGGTAGGGGCCAGGGTGATGGAGATCGTGAGCGACCCGGCCTTTCTCGGCGAGGTCGGCCGCAAGGCGGGCCTCCTGCGCCAGAAGCTCGAAGGGCTGGTCGCCGCCCATCCCGACATCTTCGAATCCGTGCGCGGCAGCGGGCTTATGCTCGGCCTCGTCTGCAAGGCGCCCAACATGGCCGTGGTCGAGGCCGGATACGCCCAGCGCATCCTCACCGTGCCGGCCAGCGACAACGTGGTGCGCCTGCTGCCGCCGCTCACCATCACCGACGACGAAATCGCCGAGGCCGTGGCCCGGCTCGACAAGGCCGCCGAGGCCGTGGAGGCAAAGCAATGAGGCACTTTCTCGACATCAACAAGACCGCCCCCGAAGATCTGCGCGCCATGCTCGCACAGGCCCATGCCATGAAACAGGCGCGCAAGGGCCGGCCCAGGGGCGCGCCGGACGGCGAACAGCCGCTCAAGGGGCGCATGGTGGCGCTGATCTTCGAAAAGCCCTCCACCCGCACCCGGGTCTCCTTCGACGTGGGGGTGCGCCAGATGGGCGGCCAGACGCTGGTGCTCTCGGGCAGCGAAATGCAGCTCGGCCACGGCGAGACCATCGCCGATACCGCCCGCGTGCTCAGCCGCTATGTGGACCTGATCATGATCCGCACCTTCGAGGAAGAGGCGCTCATGGAGCTCGCCGAACATGCCAGCGTGCCGGTGGTCAACGGGCTGACCAACCGCTCCCACCCCTGCCAGATCATGGCCGACATCCTGACCTTCGAGGAGCATCGCGGCCCGATCGCGGGCAAGAAGGTGGTGTGGCTCGGCGATGGCAACAATGTCGCCCATTCCTTCATCCACGCCGCCGGGCAGTTCGGCTTCGACTTCACCTTTTCGGGCCCCGAAGGGCTGGACCCGGAAGTAGAATTCATCGAGGAGGCCCGCAGCAAGGGCGCGCGCGTGGAGATCGAGCGCGACCCGGCCCGCGCCGTCGAGGGCGCCGACCTGGTGGTCACCGATACCTGGGTGTCGATGCACGATTCGCCCAGCCTGCGCGAACGCCGCCACAGCCAGCTGCGCCCCTACCAGGTGAACGAGGCGCTGATGGCAAGGGCGAAGAAAGACGCGCTGTTCATGCACTGCCTGCCGGCGCACCGCGAAGAAGAGGCGACCAGCGCGGTCATGGACGGGCCGCAATCGGTCATCTTCGACGAAGCCGAAAACCGCCTGCATGCCCAGAAGGCAATCCTGCGCTGGTGCCTCGGGGTATAACCCCCTTCCTCTTGCCGAAAACATCCCCCGGGGAGCCGTCATGCCTGTGATGCGCCCCTGGCGCAACGCGCAGTACCCCTCCCCCGGGCCGTCTGCCGGCTCGCCGAGGGACGCGCCGGATTTCATGCCTCCGGCGGGAGTATTTTCGGAAAGATGAAAGAAATCATGCCCGCCGACCGCGCATCGTGGCAGGTGGCGGGCGCAGCTAACCGCCTGTCAGGGCGCGTATGCTACGCTCTGGCTCCGCGCCCCCTGCCCGGCCCGGTGCCGAGGTGCTTTTTCAGCTTCGAGGGCTGGGCCTTGCGCCGGCCCTTGTAAGGGTTCTTCTCGGCCTGGGAGCGCATGGTGAGGCGGATCGGGGTGCCGGGCAGGTCGAAATCCTCCCGCAATCCGTTGACCAGGTAGCGGGTATAGGCGGCGGAGAGCTTGTCGGGCTGCGAGCACATGACGACGAAGCCCGGCGGGCGGGTCTTGACCTGGGTCATGTAGCGCAGCTTGATGCGCTTGCCGCCGGGCGCGGGGGGCGGATGGGCGGCGGTCATGTCGGCGAGCCAGCGGTTGAGCGCGGCGGTGGAGATGCGCCGGTTCCACACCTCGTGGGCCTGGAGCACGGCCTCGTGCAGGCGGTCGAGGCCGCGCCCGGTCCTGGCCGAAATCGTCACCAGCGGCGCGCCGCGCAACTGCGGCAGCAGGCGTTCGAAGGCTTCGCGCAGCTCCTTGAGCCGGGCCTGGCGGTCGGGGACGAGATCCCATTTGTTGACCGCCACCACCACCGCGCGGCCCTCGCGCTCGGCGAGGTCGGCGATGCGCAGGTCCTGCTGCTCGAAGGGGGTGGCGGCA
>JALWJU010000332.1 GCA_026997055.1 Paracoccaceae bacterium
ATGCCGGACCCCAGGCCGGGGGATGGGATCAGCATTGGTGCCGAGAACTTCACCATCCAGGGCGAGCCAAGGCGCGACCGGGATCGGCTTATCTGGACCCTCGTACTGGTGCCGGCGTGAAGCTGAAGATCGACGTCACACCCGATCTCGTGGCCATGCTGCAGGAAGAGGTCAGGGCCGGCGAGCGGGCCGTGAAGGCGGCGATGGCCGAGGCCGGGGGAGAGCTGAAGCAGGCCTGGCGCCGGCAGATCACGGGTGCCGGGCTTGGCCACCGCCTGCCGCGCACGATACGCAACCGCACCTATCCGCAACAGGGCGACAGCCTCGATGCCGCCGCCTTCGTCTGGTCGAACGCCCCTGAGATCGTCTCGGCCCATGACCGGGGCGTCTTGATCCGCTCGAAAGCGGGCTTCTGGCTGGCCATTCCGCTGCCGGCTGCCGGCAAGGGGCGTGGCGGGGCGCGACTGACCCCGGGGGAATGGGAACGGCGGCGGGGGATGCGGCTCAGGTTCGTCTATCGTCGGCGTGGACCCAGCCTGCTGGTGGCCTACGGTCGCCTCAACACGCGCGGGCTTGGTGGGGCGTCGCGCTCGAAAACCGGCCGCCGCCGCGCCACCGTGCCGATCTTTCTGCTGGTGCCGCAGGTCAGGCTGCGCAAGCGGCTCGATCTGGACCGGGACGCCGAGCGGGCGCTCGACAGCGTGCCGGGGCTGATCGTGGCGAACTGGTTCAAGGGGAGGATGTAACAGCACTAACCAGCGAACATGGTCACTCCTGCGCCCCAGGCTTTTCAACGGTCGAATTCGGACGTGTCGATGCCGAAATCCTCGACGAGCGCACGCATCTCTCGCGGATCGAGCACACCGGGATGTTTCTTGTGGGCAACGTACACACCCTCCAAGGCAAGATCCCATTCGCCGACATAGAAGAATTTCCGATCATCCGAGATTTCAATGCCGGCCTGTTCGAGGGTCTTGATCTGCTTTTCAAGGAGGTCGATTGTTTCTTTATCGTCCATCGTCCGCCTGAAATCCTTGCAGTTCCGCCAAGGAATATTGGTCAGGTTTCTTCCGGCGGAACCTCGGCCCACACCAGATACCTGTACTCTCCTCCCTCGCTCAATGCTCGCCGCACGATGTCGCGAATGTTGGCGGCGGATTTCTGCGGATCGAGAAAGATTTGCCATTCTCTCTCGTAGCCTGGGCCTGCGTTCGCGAGAAAGTCGTACTCGAATGCACGCCCGGGTCCGTCGCCCTTCAACCGCACCACTTCGAGCCGCGCGACGCTGTAGCCTCGCGATGCGAGGAATTCGTTGAACTCAAGCATCTTGCTAGATGGCTCGATACGGACAAAGGCGCCTGTTTCAAGCTTTTCCAGCATTTCGTCAAACTCGCTTTGCATGTTCACTCCAACGGCCTGATGATCGGGTCGGGTTCGTTTTCTCTGTCCCGAAGGGGACGATTTCGATCACTGACGGCAATCACTTTGCCCTCAGGATCCAAGATAACCCAATGCCCGTCCTGTCCGGTCAGCAAAGTCATTTCCTGACCCTTGTATCGCCCTCGACCAGCGACGATTCCGCTCAGATCAGGGCGGGGGTTGGCAATGATGTCGTCGATCTGCTCGACAGTATGCCCTTTGCCTGTGATGTATTCCAGCCCGTCACCCTTGCTGCCATGGTCGCCAATCGTATTCCCGCCAGGGGTAGTGAATGCCTCATCCCGGCGTGCCTCGACAATGTTCGGCCCCGTTTCCATCGGAACCGGAGTCGAGACCACGTTGCCGGTCGGGTCTTCGGCGGCGGGCGATCCGGTGTGGTTCGGCAGGCCGAGGTCCTCGGCCGGGTAGGTTTCCAGCCATTGCTCGATGCGTTCGGGAGTGAAGCCCGGCAGTTCACCCAACCGACGTTCGCCCTCGGTGAGTTCGGGGAAAACCTCGACCCAGCCTTGGGCAATCGTGCCGTCCTGCAGTCGCAACCGGCCTTGTTCGAATGCACTGTAGGCTTGCTGGACGAAGTTTCCGAGGGCGAGTTGTGCAGCCCGATCCCCTTCGATGACACGAACTATGGTGCCAGGGTTCAACATCTCGTAAAGCGCGGCCGCCTGGCCTGCGATCTGCGCGGCCTCAACCGACTTCGGTAAACTGGACCCGAGACCAGAGATGACTGACTCCTGCACCAGTTCGTGAGCCATAGCCGCAAGGAGCCCTTCGGCCGATCCGGAATCCACTCCAAGGATTTCTGCCGCGCGTTGCAGCCGGCGTTCTGTGGCCAGACGCGTGAATTCCTGCAGGGCACCGCCGGCGGCCAAAGCCGCCAGAGCGGCGGTTCCAAGCGGCGTGATCGCGACGGCACGGAGACCGAGACGACGCAAAAGGGCATCCACGGGCGCCTCGGCCGGAAGGGCAAGTTCTGCCAGTATCACATCATTCCGCGATCCCGACGCGATGGGCTCAGCGAAACACCGACAGTTGTGTGCCTGTCCCGGATGGCCGCCTGCGGGCGGCTCGTCCCAACGAAACACCTGATCGTTGTACTCGGCATGGCTGGCGCGGACCCTGGCATCATCCTGCGACCGCCAGATATATCGCTCGATGCCGAGGTCTTGCTGACGAAGCTGGTTGATCAGGCCGGCAAAGGCCCTGAGCAGGCGCGCTTCCATGCTGGTCCGCAACGTGCGAAGGCGCTGCGGATGGGTTTGATACTGAGCGTAAATCGCAGCCAGTCGCGCATCCCATTGGCGGAGCGCTTCTTCCTTCGCGTCGGAAACATCGCGCAAGTCCGTTTCGGTTACCCAGGGCACGGAGTCCGGCGGCGTCAGCGCGCTCAGCAGCATTCGGGTGTTGTCCTCGATGACGCGATCCAGTTGGCCGGCGAAATCGGCACGAAGCTCGGAATAGCCAGGAACAGGGGGTTTGGCCGAAATGTGGGCGCGATACCCGTGGGCCGTCCCCTTGTGCGTGGTGAGGACGAACTGACCGCTTCCGCCGTGGCGGAGGAATTCCCGAAAACTGTGCTGCATGGAGACTCCCAACGAACTGCGGGATGACAGTTACCAGCAATTGGTTAATGAGCATTTCCCTGACCGTCCGCTACCATCAATGCCGCATTAACCGGAAAACCAACAAGGCTCGCTTCCATGCCCACCCCTCGTGAAACCATCCTCGCCGCGCTGCTTGCGCGGCTTTCTACACTGCCAGCGACCGTCTTGCGCGGCGAGGTGCTGCCCGAGCGCGTGCCGGCCGGTGGCCTTGTGATCCTGCGCGACGGCGAACCGGGGGAGCCGGAGGTGACGCTGTCGCCGCTCGTGTATCACTACCAGCACCGGGCAGAGCTGGAGGTGATCGTGCAAGACAAGACTTCGCCCGACCGGGATGCCGATTTTGACACGCTGACCGCGAACATCGGTGCGGCCATCGCCACCGACCAAACGCTGGGCGGCCTCTGCGACTGGGTCGAAGCAGAAGCGCCGCGCCCCGTCGATCTGCCCGTAGAGGGCGGACAGGCGCTGAAAGCCGCCGTCATCCCGGTGGTGCTGCATTATTCCACGACCGATCCGCTCGGCTGAGCCACCAAACACAGGGAGAACAACATGCCACGCGCTCAAGGCGCGCGGTCGCAGTTGGCGGCCGCGTTTGAAACCACCTATGGCACCGCGCCGGCATCCGGCTTCATGCAGATGCCCTTCGCCAGCGCATCGCTCGGGGCCGAGCAGCCGCTTCTGGCCTCCGAGCTTCTCGGCTACGGTCGCGACCCGCTGGCCCCGATCAAGGACGCGGTGACGGCGGACGGCGACATCACCGTGCCGCTCGACGCCGAGGCCTTCGGCTTCTGGCTGAAGGCGGCCTTCGGCAATCCC
>JALWJU010000333.1 GCA_026997055.1 Paracoccaceae bacterium
CGCAGGATCGTGGCCGCGCGGAAAGACCGCTGGAGGTGATGGCATGAGCGGGAAGGGGAACAAGCTCACCGCCTCGGAAATCGCCGACCGGATGGAGGAGGCGGCCCGCACCCTGCGCCGCCTGCCCGACCCGCCGGGTTCCGACCCGAAAGGCTATGGCCGCTCCTCGCCCGAATACGTGCACGAGGCGAAACATGCCTATGGCTACCACGAGGCCCGCCTGCGGGTGCGACCCTCGCCCCGCGACATCGCCCAGATGGAGGAATGCTTCGACTGGTTGCGCCTTGTTGCGCCCGAGGATGCACGCATCATCTGGATGCGGGCCGAGGGCCGGCGCTGGCGCGAAGTGTGCGTCGAGGCCGGCTGCGTGCGCCAGACCGCCTGGCGGCGCTGGGTGGCGGCACTGGCGACGATTGCGCAGCGGGTGAGTGGTGGAAAAATCAATGCAGCGAATTCCCGCCCTCGCGACTGATTGCGCCGGGCAATCCCGGGGGTTGCCGGGCTGTTCCTTTTTTCCCGGCGCCGGGCGTGGTTTGCCCGGCAAAACACGTCGAACTTTGGGCGCGACATTTTCGGGCATTTCGTGGCAGAAAACAGATAAGCTCGAAGAAGCCTGCCCTCCTCCAGCCGCGCCATCCCCCCAGCCTGGGTCCTCCGTGGCCGCAATCGTATACGGGGGGCTTGGCGCGGCATTTCGCCAGCGACAGGGTGTTGTTTTGGGTGCGCAGTCTGGGTGCGCACTTGCTGCTCTGGCGCAAGAAAACCCTATATTTATCGGGGGTTTGTGAGAATTCCACCAAGTGCGCACCTGCGCACCCGAGTGCGCACCCCGGCAGATACCGCCTCCCTGGCCTCAACTCCGGCCCCGCCCTCGTGCGGGGCCGTTTTCCTTCGGGGTCAGGCAAACGCAAGGAACAGACGTGAAGATCAGGATGACGCCGCTGGGCGAGCTCACCCCATACGCCGGGAACGCCCGCACCCACACGGACGCCCAGATCGCCCAGATTTCTGCGTCGATCGAGGAATTCGGTTTCACCAACCCGATCCTCGCGGGCAGCGACGGGGTGATCATCGCCGGCCACGGCCGCCTGCTGGCCGCGCAGCGCCTCGGGATGGACAAGGTGCCGGTCATCACGCTGGACCACCTGACCGAGGCCCAGCGCCGGGCCCTGGTGATCGCCGACAACAAGATCGCCGAGAATGCCGGCTGGGACGAGGAACTGCTGCGCGCCGAGCTGGCCGCGCTGCAGGAGATGGAGTTCGACCTCGACTTGGTGGGGTTTTCGGACGAGGAACTGGATGAGTTGCTCGACGGGCTGGGGGATGACGACGAACCCGAAGGCGACCTCGCCCCCGCCCCGGTGCCCGAACCGCCCGAAGATCCGGTCACCCGGCCCGGCGATCTCTGGCGGCTTGGCAACCACCGTCTGCTGTGCGGCGACAGCACGAACCTGAAAGACGTCGAGCGCCTGATGGACGGCCAGACCGCCGCGCTGTTCTCGACCGACCCGCCCTACCTCGTCGATTACACGGGTGCCGGTCGACCGGGCGGTGCCGGACACGACTGGTCCGACCTCTACCGCGAGGTGGACATCAAGGATGCCGAGGGCTTCCTGCGGGCCGTGTTCCGCAATGCCATCAAGGTCACCCGCAAGGACGCTGCCTGGTATTGCTGGCACGCCCACAAGCGCGCCGCCCTGATCGAGGCGATCTGGACCGAACTCGGCATCCTCAATCACCAGCAGATCGTATGGGTGAAGCCGGCCGCCATCCCCACCCACAGCTACTACCCCTGGCGGCACGAGCCCTGTCTCATGGGCTGGCAGCAGGGCAACAAGCCGCCGCACCTGGGCGGCAACGATCACAACGTCACCAGCGTTTGGGAACTGGACTGGGAAGGCGCCGCCCGGCCGGCGGGTGCCGAGCACCCGACCCAGAAGCCGCTCGAGGTGTTCGCCATCCCCATGCGCCGGCATACGAAGAAGGGCGAGATCTGCTTCGAGCCGTTCTCGGGATCGGGCTCGCAGATCGTCGCAGGCGAGGCGCTGGGCCGGAAGGTCTATGCGATGGAGTTGCAGCCGGCCTTCGTGGATGTAGCGATCAAGCGCTGGCAGGAGGCCACGGGGCGGCAAGCGGTGCTGGAAGAAACCGGCCAGACCTTCGCCGATGTGGCGGACAACCCGCGCTGAGGCGATGGATGGCGTGGCTGTATCTTCCCCCGGCCAGTCGAGACAGACAGCATCTACCAAGGAGGTGATTGACACAGATCACAGCCGATGCTAGTTTCCAGATTAATCTGACGAGATTAATCTGGAAAGGTTAAGTGGTGGCTATTCGAATGTTTGTGGAACAGGTGACTCCTCTGAGTGGCGGAGTATGGAGCGCGCCCCTTACCCCATCCGAAGTCCAGATGTTTGCCAGAGCGAAGGGCGCTGGCATGGGGCAGGTGAGTGTCTTGGGGGTGTTGGAGCCTGAATTTGATGATGTTGCCGGCACTCTTTCCATCGACAGCAGGCAGGCTTACGTCCTCAATATCGGCAAGTCGGATAGAACGCTTATTGTCGATTTGGGTGCGGCGCCTTCGACGACTGCTAAGGAACCAACCATCGGCATGATGTCGCAGCCGGATGACAATTCTTCCTATGGGCGCGGGGACAGCATGTTCATTGCCTCATGCCGCCACCATCTCAAGCCTCATCTTGTCTTGATGGCAGAACGGTTACTGTCAGAAGTCAGAAGCCGATACCCTGGCGAACTCCACGAGGGATTGGCCAGAAAATGGGTTAACCACCCAGAGAATTTCGTAGCAATAACCATCCAGAACCGGGACCAGTCTTTTGCCATCCATGTAAAAGGAGAACCAAATGAATTCTCTGCTCCAACGCTCGAAGTCAAGCCGGACAGAGGGAGCTATTCGCGCTTCAAGCTGAAAGAAGAAGCGCAACTTGAGGACGCAATTTCGGTAATACTTGCGTCAGCAAGAGCGACCTGTGGGTATTAGCAACGAGAGGCGTAAGGCAATGAACGGCAAACAGACCCCGCGGCCGCTTCCTTCGGAGAGCGATGTCATTGCAGAACTTGAGGACTATCTCGCCAAAATGCGTAGACCGGTCACACCAAGCGAAGCATACCGCGCACTTGCTGACGGCTTTGGTCTTACAGAGGAAGAACGATCGCGACCGATGCCAAACGGTAGAGAAGTACACTGGGAGAACCGGGTCAGGTTCGCGAGGAGGAAGCTGAAAGACGCAGGAAAACTCGATAACTCTCAGCCTCGCGGGAAATGGGCGCTCAAGCGAGCGTCTTGAATTGTCTCTCACCTGCGCTCACCCCCGATCGGGGATGTTGTCGATAGCCTCGATCATCGCTTCCAGCATGGCGCGCTGGGCGGTGGCCTCGTTCTCGGTCTGCAGCCAGCCCGCGCTGATCTCGACGAGGTCCATGAGGGCAGCCTGGTCGCCCTCGCGCAAGGCCTCGGCGGCGGCGGTCATCAGGTCGGTGACGGTGTGGATCTGGGCGTGCATGGGGGCGGTCTCCGTGGTGCGTCGTTTGGTGTCCACAGGATTGATCGACCGCGCGCGTCTATCCACTATAATTGCAGCAATATCATGGCTTTATCAAAGGGCTGTCGATTACAATCGACCCGATCCTGCACCGGGCAGTCAGCCCGCAATCCGATAGACCCGCCCGCGCTGGGTATCGGCCTCGGTCGCCACATTCAGCCCTAGGTTCCGTACCCATTAACAGGATTCCTTTTGAGAGATGTTCGTGGTTCACTGTTTCCGACGAAGGAGGCAGTAATGGCGCGTTTTGATCTGACGGACTTCGAATGGGGGCTGATCCAGCCGCT
>JALWJU010000334.1 GCA_026997055.1 Paracoccaceae bacterium
GTAATCCGCAGCCCCGAAGGTACCGCGTCCGGGCGCCAGGCGGCATCGGGGTCCACGATCTGCTCGATGCTGACCGCCTCGCGCAGGCGGGCGATCTGCTCACTCTGCGGCAGGGGAGTTGCGGCAAACAGGCCGAGCTCGTCGATCACCGCGCGGATCGAATCGCGGGCCATCAATTGCTGGGTGATCAGGCTGAGCCGGTTCTTGACCCGGACGCCCGGGGACTGGCCGGTGCTGGTGGCGGCCAGATCCGAAAGCTCCACCTGCAGCACTGCCGTGGTTTCGTAGGAGCGCGGCAGGCTGGTGGCGTAAAGCAGCGACAGGGCCGCGCCGAGGAAGGTGATCCCGAGGATCAGGGCGAGGCGGCGGCGCAGTATGCCCAGCACGTCGTCCAGAGTTGAAAACTGACCCATCTGCCTGACCTCCGGTCTGGCACCGGGCGCATCCACGCCCAGCCGTTGCGCCCCCGCCCAGCAGCCTTCGGACCGGGGATATTCTAGCTTTTTCGCAAAGGTTTAACCAGATCTTTCCGATCCGTTTACGGAAACAGTCCATTTCCCGAAGCGCCTCAAAGGCGCACCGTGCTCAGGATCATCCCGGCGGTGATGCTCTGATGGCCGCTCAGGGTATCGCCTTGGGCAAAGGGAGGCGCGGGGCGGGTGAAACGAGCGGTGAAGGCGCTGCTCCCTTCCGTGCAGGATATTGATATATCGGTAAATTCCAGAAGCGTGGCACTGCGCGCATATTGCGCCTTGTAGGCGGCTTCCTTGGCCGAGAAGAGGCGCCTGGCGAGCCTGCCCCGGATCGCGGCGGGCCGGGTGGCGAGCCGGTCGCGCTCGGCCTCGTCCAGCACGGCGGGCCACAGCTCGCGCTCCAGCGCTTCGTCGGGCTCGAGGTCGAGGCCGAGGCCGGCACATGCGGCGCGCGGGGCGAGGGCGGCGAGCGCCAGCCCGCCGGCATGGGTGATGGAGCCGGTGAGGGGGGCGGGCCAGATCGGGGCGCGGTCGGCGCCCATCGGGATCGGCGCGGGCCGGTGGCCGAGCGCCTGCATGGCGCAGCGCGCGGCGGCGCGCCCGGCGGCGAATTCGGCGCGCCGGGCGGGGACGGCGCGGGCGATGGCGGCTTCTTCCGCAGGCAGGAGCGGCGCCGGGGTGGCGCCGATCTCGCGGCAGCAGACGGCGACGCCCGGCCCGAGCAGGGAGCGGACCGCCTCTTCCAGCGCCTGCGCCGCGTTCATCCGCGCCGGCGCCTTCCGGCGCGCATGGCGCGGCGGCGGGCCATGGCCTCGGCGCGGGCGCTGGCGCGGGAGGTGGCGTTTCCGTCCGGCTCCGGTGCGGCTGGCTTGCGGGCGCCGGCGACGCGCTCGGCAAGGGCTTCGAGGGTCGGGAAGCGGAAGATGTCGGTGATCGACAGGTCTTCGGCCCCGAGTGCGGCCCGGATCTCGCGATGGGCCTGCACCGCCAGCAGGGAATGGCCGCCAAGCTCGAAGAAATTGTCCCGCGCGCCGATCCGGGCCACGCCGAGGATGCGCGACCATATCTCGGCGATGGTGGCCTGGGCCTCGCCCCGGGGCGCGGCGAAGTCCTGCGCCGGGGCGGCGGTGGCGGCGGCGACGGCAGTGGCGGCGGCCTCGCCGGGGGCCGGGAGCGCCTTGCGGTCGATCTTGCGGTTCGGTGTCAGCGGGAAGGCCTCCAGAGACACGAAATGCGACGGGATCATGTAGGCGGGCAGGCTGCGCGCCAGCGCCGCGCGCAGGGCGGCTTCGTCCGGCGCGGGGCCGGTGAGGTAGGCGACGAGGCGCCCGTCGCCCGGCCGGTCCTCGCGCAGCAGCACCACGCATTCGCACCCCGGCCCCAGCGCCTCGCCGAGCCGCGCCTCGATCTCGCCCAGTTCGATCCGGTAGCCGCGCAGCTTCACCTGCCCGTCGGCGCGCCCGAGGAAGTCGAGCCGCCCGTCCGGGCGCCGGCGCACCCGGTCGCCGGTGCGATACATCCGCCCCTCGCCCCGGAACGGATCGTCGCGGAAGGCGGCGCGGGTGAGGTCTTCGCGCCCCAGATAGCCGCGCGTCACCCCGGCGCCGCCGATCCACAGCTCGCCCGCCTCGCCCACGCCCACGGGCGCGCCGTCGGCGTCGAGCACATAGAGCGCGGTATTGGCGATGGGCCGGCCGATATTGACGGTGCCGGCGCAGGGGGCGGCGGGCTCGGTGGCCGACCAGATGGTGGTCTCGGTGGGGCCGTACATGTTGGTCACCCGGGCGGGCGTGATCTTTTCGAGCGCGCGCACGAGGCTGCCCGGCAGCGCCTCGCCGCCCAGGTAGAGGTGGCCGACCTGCCCCAGCGCGCCGCGCGCAGCCCCGCTCATCGCGATCATGCGCGCCATGGAGGGCGTCATCTGCACATGGCTCACCCGGTGGCGGCGGATCTGGGCTGCGAGCGAGAAATCGTCCTCGGCCAGGGCGACCTCCTCGTTTGCCCGCGCCACTACCTCGGCCAGCGGGCGCAAACCCGCGAGCACCTTTTGCGGCGCGATGCCGTAGTCGATCAGGCAGGCGATTTCATCGACGCCGATATTCTTGAGCTGTTCGACGCGGGCAAGGGCGTCTTCGACGGTGCCAAAGAGCCCGCTATCCTCGAAATAGCGCTGGAAGGCGAAGTCGAGGATCGCTTCCAGCTCCTCGCCGCTCAGCGCATCAAGGTCGAGCTCGAAGGCGTTCGACACCCCCTTGGGCCGCTTGAAGGCCGGGAATACCCAGGCGAATTGCCTGATCAGCCCGGCGGCCGAGCGCAGGTAGTCCTTCATCGGGCCGCGGGCCTCTTCGCGGGCCTGTTCGCGGGTCTCGGCGAGGTAGGTGTGCAGCATCAGCGTGACGGTGAAGTCGGCCGGGTCGTGGCCGGCCTTGCGCAGGGCGTCGTGGTAGATGTCGATCTTGGCGCCGACTTCCTCGATCGACTGGCCCAGCAGGTGGGTGAGCACGTTGGCGCCGATCTCGCCGGCCTCGCGCCAGGTGTCCGGGTTGCCCGCCGTGGTGACCCAGATCGGCAGTTCCTTGGAGACCGGGCGGGGCTGGGTGACGACCGCGTGCGGGCTGCCGTCGCCCAGCGGGAATTCGACCGCCTCGCCGCGCCAGAGCCGGCGCAGGGTGTCGATCGCCTCGTACATGGCGGGCTTGTTGGCGGGCGGGGTGTTTTCGGGGCGCAGCACGAAGTCATGGGGCTGCCAGCCCGCGGCGATGCCGAGCCCCGCGCGGCCATTGGTGAGGTTGTCGATCACCGCCCATTCCTCGGCGATGCGCGCCGGGTGGTGCAGCGGCGCCACGACCGAGCCGGAGCGCACGTCGAGATTGCCGGTCACCGCGGCCACGGCGGCGCCGGTCACGGCCGGGTTCGGATAGGGGCCGCCAAAGGCGTGGAAGTGGCGCTCGGGGGTCCAGATCGCCTTGAAGCCGTGCGTGTCGGCAAAGCGGGCGCCGTCGAGCAGCATCTGGTATTTCTTCGGTCCCGGTCCGTCGTCATTGCCCCAATAGAAGAGCGAGAAATCCATGTGCCGGTCGCTATGTCCATGCGCGGCGGGGCCGGCAAGCTCGGTGCGCTCCTCCTCGCCGGTGACGACCAGCCTGAAGCCGCGCGCGAGCGTCCAGAAAAGCTCGAGCACCGAGATGTCGAAGCTCAGCGAGGTGACGGCGAGCCAGGTGCCGGGGCTGTCCGGGTCGGGGCGGATCACCTCGTCCATGCCGGTGAAGAAATTGGCGACATTGCCGTGCTCGACCATGACGCCCTTGGGGGTGCCGGTGGAGCCGGACGTGTAGATGATATAGGCGAGGTCGCCGCCGCCCAGCGGCA
>JALWJU010000335.1 GCA_026997055.1 Paracoccaceae bacterium
AGAGGCGGCGCATCAGAGCCGGCCGAGATAGGTGCGGTATTCGACCTGGCTGATCTCGCGGGTGAGCCGGGCGATCTCGTCGCGGCGAACCTCTGTATAGAGGTCGCGAAACGGCGCGCCGAAGATCCCGGCGGCGGTTTCGGAAGCGGCGAAGCGCTCCACCGCCCCGGCCCAGTCATGGCCCAGCGGCGCGGCGGGGCGGGCGGCCGGATCGTCGAGCGGCAGCGGCAGGTCGGGGCCGGTCTCGAGCCCGTGGAGCATGCCGCCGAGGATCGCGGTGAGCGCCAGGTAAGGGTTCACGTCAGCGCCGCAAATGCGGTGCTCGAGCCGCGCGCCCGCCCCGCGAGTCTCCGGCAGGCGGATGGCGGCGGCGCGGTTGTCGAGCCCCCAGTCGGGTGCCGACGGGGCGAAGCTCATGGGCAGGAAGCGGCGGTAGGAGTTCAGATGCGGCGCGAAGATCGCCTGCAAATCGCGCATCGTCTCCATGAGCCCGGCCACGGCGGCCGCGAGCCGCTGGCCGACCCCGCTTTCGGCGGCGAAGATGTTGGCCCCCGTCGCGTCCTGCACGCTCACATGCACATGCATCCCGCTGCCGGGATGATCGGCATAGGGCTTGGCCATGAAGGTGGCCTCGAAGCCATGCGCCCGCGCAACCCCGCGCACCAGGCGGCGAAACCACAGCGCCATGTCGGCGGCGAACAGCACGTCGTCGGTATGGTGGAAATTGACCTCGAACTGGCCGGGGCCGTATTCGGCGATCAGCGTATCGGTGGGGATGGACTGCGCCTCGGCCGCGGCAAGGATGGCGTCGAGCACCGGCTGGTGCCTTGCCAGCACTTCGAGGTCGTAATTCTGCGCGTCAGGGCTGTGCTCGGGCGGGCGCGGGGGCTCTTCGGGCCGGGCGCGCGGGCGGATCAGGTAGAATTCGAGCTCGGTCGCCACCACGGGCCTGAGCCCGCGCTCGGCAAGGCGGCCCAGCATCTCCGCGAGCCGCCCGCGCGGCGAGGTGAAGGGGAGCGCGCCGGCAGGCTTGTGCATCTCGACCTGCACCTGCGCCACCTTGCCCCGGCCTTCCGCGCTGGCCCAGGGCACGGGCTTCAGCGTGCCGGGCACCGGGATCAGCCGGCCGTCCGGGTCGCCCGTGACGATGCCGAGCCCGGTCGCCTCGACCTCCTCGCCCAGGATGTTGGGCGCGTAGGTGGAAAGCGGCAGGCGCACCTCGCCGGCGGCGAGCTTGGCCGCATCCTCGCCCGGCAGCCACTTGCCGCGGATCACGGCATTGAGGTCGCACAGCATCAGCTCGATGCGCTCGGGGCGGCCATGGGCGGCGACGAAGGCCGCGTATTCTTCGAGAAAATCGCTCATTGGCCAAAGGCTTCCTGCTCCTCGCGCGCGCGCCGGGCGATGGAGCGCTTGGACAGGAGCGATGCGGTGATGACCCCGGTCGTGACAATGGCGATCATGATGGTCGAGAGCGCGTTGATCTCCGGGTTCACCCCGAGGCGTACGGCCGAGAAGATCTTGATCGGCAGGGTGGTGGAGGAAGGCCCGGAGGTGAAGGAGGCGATCACCAGATCGTCAAGCGAGAGCGTGAAGGCCAGGAGCCAGCCCGAGATCACCGCCGGAGCGATGATCGGCAGCGTCACCGAGCGAAAGGCGTCGAACGGCGTGCAGCCCAGATCCAGCGCCGCCTCTTCCAGCGAGCGGTCGAAGCTCTGCAGGCGCGAGGCCACCACAACCGAGACGAAGCACATGGAAAAGGTGATATGGGCGAGCACGATGGTCGTCACCCCCCGGTCCAGCCCGATGGCGATGAACAGCAGCAGCAGCGCAAGGCCGGTGATCACGTCGGGCATCACCAGCGGCGCGTAGATCATGCCCGAAAACAGCGTGCGCCCGAGAAAGCGCCCGGCGCGCACCAGCACCAGCGCCGCCATGGTGCCAAGGACCGTCGCCACGGTAGAGGAGATCACCGCGACCTTGAGCGTGATCCAGGCGGCCTTGAGAAAGGCCTCGTCGCGAAACAGTTCGCCGTACCACCTGGTCGAAAAGCCGGCCCAGACCGTGACCAGCTTGCCGCCGTTGAAGGAATAGATCACCAGGATCACCATCGGCAGGTAGAGGAAGGCGAGCCCCAGGGTCAGCGAGGTGAGGTTGAACCAGCTCAGTCGGCGCATGTCCTGCCCTCCCGTCGATTGCAGGCGGGGGCAGGGATTTTCGAAAATCCCTGCCCGGAAAATTCGAATTTTCCGGCCCCGCTCAGCCTCCCGCTCATCCTTCGGCCTCCCGGTTCTTCTGCTCGTTACGCTGGAAAAGGATGATCGGCACGATCAGCAGGAGCAGCAGCACCACCGCCACCGCGCTTGCCACCGGCCAGTCGCGGTTGGAAAAGAATTCCTCCCACAGCACCTTGCCGATCATCAGCGTGCGCGAGCCGCCCAGAAGCGCCGGGATCACGAACTCGCCCATGGCCGGGATGAACACCAGGAACGAGCCGGCGATGATGCCCTGTCTCGACAGCGGCACGGTGATAAGCCAGAAGGCCGAGAGGCGCGAGCAGCCCAGGTCCTCGGCCGCTTCCAGCAGGCTTTCGTCGAGCTTTTCGAGCGCCGCGTAGATCGGCAGCACCATGAAGGGCAGGTAGGTATAGACGATGCCGATATAGACGGCGGTATTGGTATTGAGGATGGTCAGCGGCTGGTCGATCGCCCCGAGCCAGAGCAGGAACTGGTTCAGGAGCCCCTCCTGGCTCAGGATCGCCTTCCAGCTGTAGACCCGGATCAGGAAGCTGGTCCAGAAGGGCAGGATCACCAGCATCATCAGGGTGGGGCGCCAGTGATCCGGCGCGCGCGCCATGCCATAGGCGATGGGATAGCCCACCATCAGCGTGAGCAGGGTCGAGAGCACGGCGATCTTGAGGCTCGACAGATAGGCCTTCCAGTAGAGCGCGTCTTCGGTGAGGAACCAGTAGTTTTCCAGGTCGAGCCCCGCGGCCCAGTCCCGTATCCCCTGCCAGCCCCGGCCGAGATCCAGCGTTGGCGTATAGGGCGGGATGGCAAGGGCCGCGTCCGAGAGCGAAATTTTCAGCACGATCAGGAACGGCACCAGAAACAGCGCCAGAAGCCACAGATAGGGCACGGCTATGAGGGCGAGGCGTCTCATCTCGTCAGCACCACGCCGGCCGTGTCGGTGAAGCTGACCCAGACCTCCTGCTCCCAGGTAATGGCGCGGCGCTGGATGCGGCGCGTATTGGCGGCCTGGGCCTTGAGCTTCTGGCCGCCGGCAAGCTCGACATGATAGGTGGAGATATTGCCCAGATAGGCGATGTCGATCACCTTGCCGCGATAGGCATTGGCGCGCTCGTGGGCTTCCGGGCGCTCGGGGCTGATCTCTATCTTTTCCGGGCGGATGGCGAAGGAAACCTCGGCCTCGCCCTGCATATCCTCGGGCGCGCGGGCGCGGATCGGCGCCAGCCCCTCGGCGAAGGCAATTTCGCAAAAGCCGTCTTTCGGGGCGCTGGCGCGTCCTTTGAAGATATTTATTTCACCAATGAAATCAGCGACATAGACGCTGTTCGGCGCCTCGTATATGGACGCGGGCGTGTCCACCTGCACGATCTTTCCGTGATCCATCACCGCAACGCGCGAGGCAACCGTCATCGCCTCTTCCTGGTCGTGGGTGACGATCACGAAGGTGGTGCCGGTGCGCTCCTGGATGTCCATCAGCTCGAACTGGGTCTCCTGGCGCAGCTTCTTGTCGAGCGCGCCCAAGGGCTCGTCGAGCAGCAAGAGGCGGGGCGCCTTGGCCAGCGAGCGCGCCAGCGCCACCCGCTGGCGCTGGCG
>JALWJU010000336.1:0-497 GCA_026997055.1 Paracoccaceae bacterium
GGCGTCGTTCAGGATCTTCTGGATCGTCACCGAGGACACGCGTTCGCGGGCTCTCTCGAACCGGTGGCGTTCGCCCGCTCACCCCTCCAGCCGCAGCAGCGCCTCCAGCCGGTTGCAGCCCCAGGACGGGTGCTCCAGCGCCAGCACCTTGATCTTCTCGACGGTCTCGGGCGGGGTGGTCTGCGGGTGGCTCTTGTGGATCGGCGGCAGGTCCTTCAGCCCCTCGAAGCCGTGCGTCTGGAACCGCCGTTTCCACGCGTAGAAGCTGGCCCGGTCCATGCCCCGGCGCCGGCAGGCTTCGGCCACGTTGCCCAGTTCCCGCGCCAGTTCAAGCACGCTCAGACGATGTTCGGCCACCTTCGTCGCCGCATGATAACGTACAGAATCTTTCGCACATTTGCTTTTGACGGCGGTTCCAATCAGACTTTCTGAGAGGAGCTGAGAATGGACGAGGACGAGAAGCCCAAAGGGATGGGAGAAGTCATTCAGATCGACGA
>JALWJU010000336.1:507-3837 GCA_026997055.1 Paracoccaceae bacterium
CCTGCCCCCTGCCGTCCCGCCTTCCCGATCCCGGCAGGCGGGCCCCTCTCGGGCTGGCGGGCTGCGGTCTTTCGCGGAAAATTCGCGGAAAAGAGGAAAGGGCGGGAAAGACGGAAAAGAAAACGCGCCTCAGCCCCCGGCGGTCTCTTTCAGCATCGCTTCGGCGGTGCTGGCGGAGGTGACCACATGGGTCACGTAGCCCCCGTTGATGGCCGCGATCATCGGGATCACCTTGTCCTTGCCGGCCGAAACCAGCAGCCCCATGTCGAGCCCCAGGAGCTTGTCGAGCTCGACCCCGATCATGCGCTGCTCCAGGTCGCCGGGGACGGGCCTGCCGCGGGCGTCGATGAAACGGCCTGCCAGGACCCCGACCGCCCCCCGGGAGACGTACCAGTCCAGGTCCTCATGGCTGGCCAGCCCCGAACTGACGATATGGCTGGAGTGGTTTGCCGATCCGGCGGCGAAGATCGCCTTGTTGCAATGGCTGAGCGCATCGAGCTGGGCGGCGATGATCGGCTCGGCGCGCAGGCGGCGGGCCAGGTCGGGGTCGCTCAGCACCGCCGGGGCGTGCAGGTTCACGAGCCTTGCCCCGAGCTTCATGGCCATATGCGCCGAGCAGATCTCGGCGGTAAACCCATAGGGCGTGGCCATGGAGCCCACCAGCTGCGAGACCGAGACGTCTTCGGTCCGGGTCTCTGCCATCGCCTCGGCCACCTCATAGACCGTGCGCCCCCAGGAGACCCCGAGCTTGTCGCCCGGCCCGAGCAGGCCCGGCAGCCATTCGGCGGCGCCGCGCGCGACCCGGATCAGGGTCTCCTCCTCGCTGCGGCTGGTGGCGTCGGGCACCACGAAGGCGGCGGCCAGCGCGAAGCGTTCGCGCAGCTCTTCGGCCAGGCGGTGGCCGGCAAAGGCCTCGGCCGCCAGGCTGATGCGCACGATGCCGCGCTCCTTGGCTTCCTGCAGGCAGTTGACGATGGTGGCACGCGAGACGCCGAGCCGCTCGGCGATCTCCGACTGCTTCTTCATCTCGTGGTAATACATCCACGCGGCCTCGATGACGATATTCTCGCCGCTCACCTGTCCAACGGTGCGTCTGCGGGTGGTGATAGCCATGCGCGCTCCCTTGCTTGATACTTGACACATATGCCTGACAATTGTCAAAACACTTCTGCCCGGCCAGGCCGGGGCAGACAGACCCGACATGCAACAACCGATCTTACAGGCGTGACATGGTAGAAAACAGGTGGAATGCGCAGGCTTTTGCGGAATTTGCGGCCGAAGCGGGCGAAGATCCCGCCGAGCGCGCGCTTCTGGAGCAGGTTTATGCCTCGCGCCTGATCGGGAGCGACCCGGATCTGGTGCTGCACGGGGGCGGCAATACGTCGGTCAAGGTGGAGCGGGCAGACATCTTCGGCGCGCCGCAACAGGTGCTGCATGTGAAGGGCTCGGGCCACGATCTGGCCCGGATCACGCCGGAGGGGATGCCGGGCCTGCGCCTGGCACCGCTGAGGGCGCTACGCGGGCTGGAGCGGCTCGCCGATGCGCAGATGGTCAGCACCCTCAGGGGCGCCATGCTGGATGCGTCCGGCCCCTACCCTTCGATCGAGACCCTGCTGCACGCCTTCCTGCCGCACAAGTTCGTCAACCACAGCCACGCCACCGCCATGATCGCGCTTGCGGACCTGCCCGAGGCCGAGGCGGTGATCGGCGAGATTTTCGGCGCCCGCATGGGGGTGGTGCCGTTTTACAAACCCGGATTCGCGCTCGGGCGCGCGGCGGCGGATGTGTTTGACGCAAACCCCGAGGTCGAGGGGCTGATCCTGCTCAACCACGGCCATTTCGCCTTTGGCGAAGATGCCGAGAGCGCCTATCGGCGGCTGATCGAGCAGACCAATGCGGCCGAGGCGTGGCTCGCCGATCACCGCCGCCCTGCGCCCCGGCGCGCGAGCGGCCCGGCGCCGGTCGCGGCGGGCGATGTGCTGCCGGCCCTGCGCGGGGCGGTCGGGGCGGTCGGCGCGCGCCACAGCGGCGACGAGGACGCGCCGATGCCGATCATCGAGTTGCGCCGGGGCGCCGATATCGACGCCTTCCTCGCCCGCGCCGATCTCGCCGACCTGGCCCGGCGCGGCATCGCCACGCCCGACCATGCGATCCGCACCAAGAACCTTCCGCTGCTGCTGGAGGGAGGCGACATCAAGGCGGCGGTGGATGCCTATGCGGCGGATTACAAACGATATTTCGAGGAAAACGCCGCCCGCCTGCCGGGTGGCATGTCGATGCTGAACCCGGCGCCCAATGTCGCCTGGATCCCCGGCCTCGGCATTGCCGGGATCGGCGAGAGCGCGCGCGCGGCGGCCATTGCCGCCGACCTTGCCGAGCAGAATATCCGCGCCATGGCCATGGCCGAGGATGCGGGCGGCTATCGCCCGCTCGACGAGGCGCGGCTGTTCGAGATGGAATACTGGGCGCTGGAGCAGGCCAAGCTCGGCGCGCGCCGCCTGCCCGAATTTGCCGGCAAGGTGGTGCTGGTGACCGGCGGTGCCGGCGCGATCGGGCTGGCCACGGCCGAGGCCTTTGCCGCGCGGGGGGCGAGCATCTTTCTCGTCGATCTGAGCGAAGAGGCGCTCGCGCGCGCGCTGGAGCGGCTCGGGGCGGGTCATGACGGCGCGGCCATGGACATCACCGCCGAGGGCGCGGCCGAGCGCGCCGTGGCCGGGGCCGTCAGCCGCTTCGGCGGGCTCGACATCCTCGTTTCCAATGCCGGCGCCGCCTGGACCGGCGAGATGGCCGAGATGGACGACGCCCTGCTGCGCAAGAGCTTCGAGCTCAATTTCTTCGCCCATGTGGCCTTCGCCCAGGCCACGGTGCGGGTGCTGCGCGCCCAGGGGCGGGGCGGCGACCTGCTGTTCAACGTCTCCAAGCAGGCGGTGAACCCGGGCAAGGGCTTCGGCGCCTATGGCCTGCCCAAGGCGGCGACCATGTTCCTCGTCAAGCAGCTGGCGCTGGAGCTTGGCGCAGAGGGCATCCGCTCCAACGGCATCAATGCCGACCGCATCCGCTCGGGGCTGCTGGACGACGACTTCATCGCCCGGCGCTCGAAGGCCCGCGGCATCGACGAGGCCACCTACATGGCCGGCAACCTGCTCAGGCGCGAGGTCGAGGCGCGCCACGTCGCCGAGGCCTTCGTGGCGCTGGCCGGCGCCAGGCGCACCACCGCCCATATCATGACCGTGGACGGGGGCAATATCGAGGCCAGCCTGCGCTGAGGGGCTTTCGCGGATGCCCCGGTTCCCTGCCGGCCCGGCGCCCCTGCCCGGGCCTCATCCGGCC
>JALWJU010000337.1 GCA_026997055.1 Paracoccaceae bacterium
GGGTCCATCACCGCCTTCTACACCGTGCTGGTGGATGGCGACGACTTCAACGAGCCGGTGGCGGATGCGGTGCGCGGCATTCTCGACGGCCATGTGGTGCTCGACCGCCGCATCGCCGAAGGCGGCCGCTATCCCGCCATTGATGTGCTCCGCAGCCTCTCGCGTACCGCCCCCGGCTGCTACACGCCCGAAGAGTACGCCCTGATCCGCGAGGCCCGGGCGCTGCTCGCGCGGCTTGCCGAGATGGCGGACCTGGTGGAGCTCGGCGCCTACCGCCCCGGCAGCAATCCCGAACTCGACCGCGCCCTGCGCCTGCGTCCCGCCCTCGAGCGGCTGCTTGCCCAGGACGTTCAGGAGGCACCGAGCACCATCGATCCCTTCGCCGCCCTGGCCGCCATCCTGCGCGGCAAGGCCGAATCATGACGCCCGAGACCCTGGAGCGGCTTCGGACCCTCGAACGCCGGCGCCTGGCCGAGGCCCGCGCCGAGCTTGCCCGCCTTGCGGACGAGCTGGCGCGGGCCGAAGCCCGGTTGCGCGAGCTGGAGGCGAGCATCCGCTGTGCCCTCGAGGATCCGCCTGCAGCTGCCGGGACCTTCGCGCCCGCCCGCCTGCAGGGGGCGGGCCTGGGTCAGTTCCGTGATCCTCAGTTCATCGCGGGCATGGGCTTCGAGCGCGTCATGGGCCATTATCTGCCGGGTCACCTCCCGCGCGAGCCGGGGCGCCACTCCGCGGGCCACATGGATATCCGCAAGCTCCTGGCGCTCCTGCTCGAAAGCCGCTTCCAGATGCGCCTTTTCACGGGCCAGGCCGGCATTCTCGCAGCCGGATTGCGAGCTGACCGAGACATGTTCTCCCGCCGCCATCGACAGTGCCCCGGCCACGGCGCCGGCGATCCCGGCCAGCAGCACCTCGCCATGCGCCGATCCCGCCGAAGCCACTCCGGCAACCAGGCTGGCGGTGGAGATGATTCCGTCATTGGCTCCGTCATTGGCCCCCAGCACCGCGGCGTGCGGGCCGCCGGTGCGGGGCACATGATGCTGATCGGGCGGGGGCATGGTGCGGCCTCCTTGTTATGAGTCGATCACTATCGGGAGTCCCCGATCCGGTCAACCCCGCTCCGTCCCGCCAGTTCCTGCCGCGGCTTCCGGGCGCGCGCATCCCCAAACCGCCTGCATCCGTGTCGCTTCCGCAGCCTTTCACCCCAGAAGCTCTGCCAGCACCAGCGCCATTACCGAGGCGGAATGCTCCATATCCTCCACCCCGACCCATTCGTCGGGCTGATGCGCAAGGTCCAGAATGCCCGGCCCGTAGGCGATGCAGTTCTTCAGCCGGCCGATCCGGTCGATATGCTTCTGATCATAGGTGCCCGGCGAGACGACGTAATCGGGCGTCCGCTCCAGCACCTTTTCGATCGCCCGCGCGGTGGCAGCGACGATTGGCGCGGCGCGGTCGGTCATGGTCGGAATGACCTCGTGCATGTCGCGAATTTCGTATTCGAAGCCCGGCCGCTCGGCGCGAATCTTCTCCAGCATCCCGGTGACTTCGCGCTTGACCTCTTCCAGGTCCTCCTCGATCAGGAAGCGCCGGTCGATCACCAGCCGGCAGCGGTCGGCCACGCAGGGGGCGGGCAGGCCGGTATGGCCGGGCTCGGGCTCCGGTTCGCCGCCATGGATGGAGTTGATGTTCAGCGTCGATTGCCTGGCCCCGTCGGGCACCACCGGCATGTCGGTGCTCCTGCCGGCGAGAAGCGGAAACAGGGTGCGCTCCATCTCCTCGAGTACCGCGCCCATGTGGCGAATGGCGCTCTCGCCCAGAAAGGGCATCGAGCCATGGGCGATGCGCCCCTTCGTCTCGATCTCGGCCCACCATACGCCGCGATGACCGAGGCAGATGCGGTCCTTGTTCAAGGGTTCGGGGATGATCACATGCTGTACCCGGGCAGGGTCGAACCAGCCCTTCTCCGCCAGATAGGCAACCCCGCCGAAGCCGCCCGATTCCTCGTCCGCCGTGGCCGATATCTCCACCGCGCCCGCATGGTCCGGATATAGCGTCACAAAGGCCTCGGCAGCAATGACCGAGGCCGCCAGCCCCCCCTTCATGTCGCAGGCGCCGCGCCCATAGATGCGCCCGCCCTCCAGCTCGCCGCCAAAGGGATCGCGGCTCCAGCCGTGACCGACCTCGACCACATCGTGGTGGCTGTTGAAGTGTACGCAATCGCCGGGCCGCGACCCCTCGTGCCGCGCCACCATGTTCCAGCGTGGCCAGTCGGCGCTGTCGCCCACAGCCCCCTCGGCCCGGATCATCTCCACCCGCCAGCCCCGCCTGCCGAGCCTGTCGGCCAGGAAGGCGCAGATTTCGCGGTATTTCTGCCCCGGCGGGTTCAGGGTGGGAATGCGTATCAGATCCTGCGTCAGCGCGATCAGATCCTCGCGCCGGGCGGCGATTTCGGCAAGCAGGCGGTCGGTCATGACACGACGTTAAGAGCGTGACACCGGCTTGGCAAGGCTCTCCCGCTCAGGCCGGTCGGGCACGGATCTGCCGCCTTCCGCAGTGGTATCTTGCCCGGGAGAGGAGCCGCCCTGTCCGGCGTCGGAAGATGTCGCATTCCGCTCCTGCACCGCTATGCAGGCGCGACCGATGGTGTCCGGGCCTAGCGGAAGATATTCTCCGGCACGTCCACATAGATATCTGCCTGGCTGGCGCCGGGGGCGCCGCGCAGCACCGCGATGATCTCGCCATTCACCCGCACGATCCCGTCCTGACCGTCCTCGGACGGGCCCACGGAAACGTCGGGCGTTCCGCTGGTCACTTCCGGGTTCAGGCTGATCCGCAGGAAATCCTCGCCCTGGGTGAAATCGGTAATCTCCGCATATCCGGCCCCGGAAGCGGAATCGTGATAGAGCCAGAAGGTATCGTTGCCGGCCCCGCCGGTGGCGGTATCGGCCCGGTCGAAGATCAGCGTGTCGTTGCCCTCGCCGCCATCGAGGGTGTCGGGGTCATTGTCGATATGCCAGGCGAAATCGCGCTGCTCGGCACGGACCAGCTCCTGGGCATTGCCGTAATGGTCCAGTACATCGTCGCCCGCGCCGCCGGACAGCGTATCGGCGCCGCGGCCGCCACGGATCGCGTCATTGCCGCCGCCGCCGGAGAGCACGTCATCGCCCGGTGCGGAATCGCTGTCATGCTCGCCGCCACTGATCACCTCGCCGGCATCGCCGCCGGTGATCCGGTCATTGCCCTGGCCGCCGTCGAGATAGGCCGAGGCGGTGCCGTCGGCGCGGATGCTGTCGGTGCCGGTGATCGTATCGTCGCCCGCGCCGCCGAACAGGGCCTGGGCGCCCTCTCCGGCGCTCAGCGTGTCATTGCCGGCGCCGCCAAAGACATAGGCGGCGGCGTCTCCGGCGCTGATGCTGTCGTCGCCATCGCCCCCGTCGATCACCCGCACCGTGCCATCGGACTGCACCAGGGGCGTGCCGTCCCAGGAGCCGAGCCGGCCCTCTCCGGTGCCTTCCTGGCCGTCGTCGGGCAGGGTCAGGCTGTCATCCCCGTCGCCGAGCTGCAGGTCGCTGGTATCGGTGACCTGGGTGCCGACGAAATTGGCCCCCGTATCGGCATCGCTCTGTTCGTGCAGCAATTGCTGCAGCAGCGAGCCTTCGCCATCGGGCTGGAACGAATCGTCGAAGGTCTCGGTGGGGTCGATCACCGTGTCTTCATCCACCGGGGCGCCGTAATCGCCGGGATCGTCGTCGCCGGTATCCGGGTCGAGGATATTGCCCGAGCCGGCGCCGAAGCCGGCGGCGTCTCCCTGCCCCTCGGCTCCCGGG
>JALWJU010000338.1 GCA_026997055.1 Paracoccaceae bacterium
GGGTCGTGACCCGGCGCGAAAGGGCTTTTCATCCCGGCGAATCTCCCTTATACGGCGCCCATCATGCGCGTGAGGCCCGCTCTGGCCGGATGGTGCCGGTAGGAACCCGGCCGGGTCTGTCTCGCGCAGCTATTGCTGAAACGGACCCGAGGAACCACAGATCATGGCCAATTCGCCCCAGGCAAAGAAACGCGCCCGCCAGAACGCGCGCCGCTACGCCATCAACAAGGCCCGCCGCTCGCGCATCCGCACCTATCTGCGCAAGGTCGAGGAGGCGATTGCCTCCGGCGACAAGGAGGCCGCCCAGGCCGCCCTGCGCGCGGCTCAGCCGGAACTGATGCGCGGGGTCACCAAGGGCGTGCTGCACAAGAACACCGCGGCGCGCAAGATGTCGCGCCTCTCGGCTCGAGTGAAGGCGCTCGGGTAGGATTCGGAGCTACCGGCAATCTGACACTGAATCTGAGGGCGCATTTCGGTGCGCCCTTTTTGCATGCGGCCGTCTGCCTGCCGCCGAAAAATCGCATTTGTGCAAGCCGGTGGAGATTCGTTTTTCCAAAGTTTCTGTCAAGCGTGAAGATCGGTTGCAGAGGCCGGTGCGCGATTGCTAGCTTTCCGGGGCGATTCACTTCGTGGACTTGGAATCACCTGGGGATCAGGGATGGGCTCGGCAGGGAAGCCGCGCATCGGTGAGGTGTTGCCGGGCGGGGCGTGGGAGATGCTGTCACGAGATCCGGGCGTGGCGCTGATCGACGTCAGGACGCGCGCCGAGTGGAGCTATGTCGGCATCCCGGAGCTTGGCGCGCTGCCCAATCCGTTCCTGATGGTGGAATGGCAGATCTGGCCGGACATGAACCGCAATCCCCGGTTCGTGGAGATGGTGATGGAGCAGCTTTGGGGGCGCGAGCCTGCGGCGCTGCTTTTCCTCTGCCGTTCCGGGGCGCGCTCGCTCAGGGCGGCCGGGGCGGTGGCGGCGCATCTGCGCAAGATCGGCCAGGGAGGCGAATGCCTCAATATCCTGGGCGGCTTCGAGGGCGACAGGGATGAGGCCGGTCACCGGGGCACGAAGAATGGCTGGAAGGTCGCCGGGCTGCCCTGGCGGCAGGGATGAGGAACGAAGGACGAGTGAAACGGGCCGTTCGCGATCAGGAGGCGGCCGCAACATCTGGGTCGGAGAAGGCATGACAAGCGAAGAATGGGGACAGGTACAATCGGGTTTGCGCAGAACCCTCGGGAAAAGCAATTATGCGAACTGGATCGAGCCGCTGGAATTCGTGGATGTGAAAGATGGCGTGGCCCGCTTCCTGGTGCCGACCGACTTTCTCGGCAACTGGGTCGAGCGCAACTTTGCCGACAAGATCCTGGCCCAGATGGGCAGCATGGGTATTGCCGTTTCCCGGCTGGCCTTCTCCGTCCCGCCGGCTTCTGCCCGCAAGTCCGCCAGCGCTCCTCCGACGCCGGGCGCGGGGGCGGCGGCGCCCGGGGCGGCCTCCGGGATCGCTGGCCGGGCCGGTCGGGCGCTGCATGGCGCTGGCAGGCCGCTGCCGGGCGCGCCGCTGGACGAGCGCTTCACCTTCGAGAATTTCGTGGTCGGCAAGCCCAACGAGCTGGCCCATGCCGCCGCCCGGCGGGTGGCCGAGGGAGAGGGGAGGCCGGTCGGCTTCAACCCGCTGTTTCTCTATGGCGGGGTGGGGCTGGGCAAGACCCATCTGATGCACGCGATTGCCTGGGAACTGCGTGCCCGGCGCCCGGAAATGCAGGTGCTTTACCTGTCGGCGGAGCAGTTCATGTATTCCTTCGTACGGGCGCTGCGGGACAAGCAGATGCTGGATTTCAAGCAGCTGTTCCGCTCGGTGGACGTGCTGATGGTGGATGACATCCAGTTCATCGCCGGCAAGGATTCGACCCAGGAGGAATTTTTCCATACCTTCAATGCGCTGGTGGACCAGAACAAGCAGATCGTCTTGTCAGCCGATCGCGCTCCGGGCGAGATTGCCGGGATCGAGGAGCGGATCCGCTCGCGGATGCAGAGCGGACTGATCGCGGATCTTCACCCGACCGATTACGAGCTGCGCCTGGGCGTGTTGCAGCAGCGGCTGGACAAGTACCGGGAGCAATACCCGGATGTGCAGATGGCCGATGGGGTGCTGGAGTTTCTCGCGCAGCGGATCTGTGCCAGCATCCGGGTGCTGGAAGGGGCGCTGATGCGTCTGTTCGCCTTCGCCTCGCTGGTCGGGCGGGAGATCACGCTGGACATGACCCGGGACTGCCTGGCCGATACCCTGCGCGCTTCCGATCGCAAGGTGACGGTGGAGGAGATCCAGCGCAAGGTCAGCGAGCATTACAATATCCGCCTGTCCGACCTGATCGGCCCGCGCCGGGTGCGCACCATCGCCCGCCCGCGCCAGGTGGCGATGTATCTGGCCAAGCAGCTCACTTCCCGCTCCTTGCCCGAGATCGGCCGCCGCTTCGGCAACCGCGACCATACCACGGTGATGCACGGGGTGCGGCGGATCGAGGAGCTCAAGGCCACCGACCACCAGATCGCCGAAGACCTGGAGATCCTGCGTCGGTCGCTGGAGGAATAGGCGGGTTTCGCGCCGGCGACGCTTGACCGGCGACCGAAAGCGGTCAACATTCCATAAAAACCTTGTGCCGGGGGCTGAAACGGGTAATTTCGGCCCCCCCGGCCATGTGTCCGGCCATGTAGGAGAGGGCGATGAGATTCAGTATTGAACGCAGTGCCTTGCTGAGGGCGGTCGGTCAGGCGCAATCGGTGGTCGAGCGGCGCAATACCATTCCGATCCTCGCCAATGTGCTGATCGAGGCGGAGGGGAGCGATGTCTCCATGCGGGCCACCGATCTGGATATCGAGGTGGTGGACAAGGTGCCCGCCATGGTCGAGCGCGCAGGCGCCACCACGGTTTCGGCCGTGACCCTGCACGAGATCGTGCGCAAGCTGCCCGACGGAGCGCAGGTATTGCTGAGCGTTGACGGCGTATCGGGAAGGCTGACGGTAGAGGCGGGAAGGTCGCATTTTTCGCTCGCGACCCTGCCGAAGGAAGATTTCCCGGTGATGGCCAGTTCGGAATACACGGCAAATTTCGCGGTGCCGGCGCCGGTGCTGCGCCGCCTGTTCGACAAGTCGAAATTCGCCATTTCCACCGAGGAGACCCGCTATTACCTTAACGGCGTCTACATGCATATGGCCGAGGCCGAGGGCGGCAGGGTGCTGCGCTGCGTTGCCACCGATGGTCACCGCCTGGCCCGGATCGACGCGGACCTGCCCGAGGGGGCGGAGAACCTGCCGGGGGTGATCGTGCCGCGCAAGACCGTAGGCGAGTTGCGCAAGCTGCTCGAAGACGATGACATGACCATCGCGGTATCGGTTTCGGAGACCAAGGTGCGTTTTGCCACGCCCGACGTCACCCTCACCTCCAAGGTGATTGACGGACGTTTTCCCGATTACACGAGGGTGATTCCGCTGGGCAACACCCGACGCATGGAGGTGGACGCGGCGGAGTTCGCCCAGGCGGTGGATCGGGTGGCGACGGTGTCTTCGGAGCGCAGCCGCGCGGTGAAGCTGGCGCTTTCGGAGGATCGGCTGGTGCTGTCGGTCAATGCGCCCGATGCCGGCGCCGCGGAGGAAGAGCTGACCGTGGCCTATGGAGACGATCCGCTGGAGATCGGGTTCAACGCCAGGTACCTGCTGGAAATTGCCGGCCAGGTGGATCGGGAGAATGCGGTATTCCTGTTCAACGGTTCGGGAGACCCCGCACTGGTGCGCGAGGGCAATGACACCAGCGCGGTGTATGTGGTCATGC
>JALWJU010000339.1 GCA_026997055.1 Paracoccaceae bacterium
GCCTTCGCGCGGCAGGGGTTAACATGATCGGGTGTTGTCGAGTCGGGAGGGCTGGCAGGCACGATCCGAAGCACCCCGAAGCATCACGGCGGACCATGACGCATCATTGGCGTCCGGCTGCCGTGCGCGGGCGATCAGGCCGGGGAGCGAGGCGAAAACGGGCCGGAAAAGGGCCGGGGGCGGGAAAAAGGCCAGGGGCCGGAGGAGAGCCGGAAGATCGCGACGGGGAACCGGAGGAGAGCCGGAGATCGCGGCGCGGAAGGCCCGAAGATCGCGACGGGCGGGAGAATCTCCCGAACCGTCCCGGAAAGCGGACCGGAGCGACAACAAGGCGACGACGACACAAACAGCAATGCAAGCGCATCTTTGACAGGGAGAAAAAGACATGATCGCACTCGGAACCACCTTGAAAGCCGCCGTATCCGCCGCGGCGCTGGCCATTGCCGCCACCACCGCCAGCATCGCCAATGCCGAAAGCTGGGACATGCCGATGGCCTATTCGGCCAGCAATTTCCACTCGGAGATGGGCGTGGTCTTTGCCGACAAGGTGCGCGAATACACCGGCGGCAAGATCGACATCACCGTGCATCCGGGCGGCTCGCTGTTCAAGGGCGGCGAGATCAAGCGCGCGATCCAGACCGGCCAGGTGCCGATCGGCGAGCGCTTCATGTCGGCGCATGCCAACGAAGCCCCGCTGCTGGGCTGGGACAACCTGCCCTTCCTCGCCACCAGCTACGAGGATAACGAAAGGCTCTGGCAGGCGGCACAGGGCCCGGTCAGCGAGCAGCTCTCCGACCTCAACCTGGTGGTGCTCTATACCTGCCCCTGGCCGGGCCAGGGCTTCTACTTCAACAAGGAAGTGAATTCCTCCAAGGACACCCAGGGCATCAAGTTCCGCTCCTACAACACCGCCACCGCCACCATTGCCGAGGCGCTGGGCATGGTGCCGGTGCAGATCGAGGCGGCCGAGCTCAGCCAGGCGCTGGCCACCGGGGTGGTCGAGGCCTTCATCTCCTCGGGCGCGACCGGCTATGACCGCAAGGTCTGGGAGCATCTGAGCCATTACTACAAGGTCAATGCCTGGTTTCCGCGCAACTATGTCATGGCCAACAAGCAGGTCTGGGAAGGGCTCGACGACGACACCCGCGCCGCCATCCGGAAAGCCGCCGACGAGACCGGCGCCGCCTGCGCGGCCAGGTCCGAGGAGCTGGCCAACTGGTATTTCGACCAGCTCGAGGCCAACGGCATGACCGTGACCGACGCCGGCCCCGAATTCCTCGCCGAGCTGCAGGCGATCGGCGAGAAGATGACCGCCGACTGGCTGGAGCAGACCGGCGAGCAGGGCCAGGCCATCCTCGACGCCTACCGCGCTGGCAAGTAACCGGCGCGTAACCGGCGCGCAGGCGGAAATACCCGACAGACCGCCGGCGCGGCCCCTCGCACGGGGCCGCGCCCATGCCGCTACCCGGGGAGGGGTGCATGAGAGACTGGCAACCGATCCTGGGCCTGCCCCTGTGGGTGTGGCTCTTCGTCTTTCCGAGCCTGTTCGCGCTGGCCTGTCTGCTCGGCCGGCAGCACGCCCGGCGGCTCCTGCCTCCGCTCTGGCGCCTGCTCGACCGGCTCTATGCGGCTTCCGGCGCGGTGGCGGCGGTCTTCATGGCGCTGATCCTCTTGCTGATCGTCGCCCAGATGATCACCCGCTGGACCGGGCTCACCTTCCCCGGCAGCACCGAATATGCCGGCTATGCCATGGCCGCGACCTCGTTTTTCGGCCTGTCCTACGCGCTGGTCAGAGGCAGCCATATCCGGGTGTCGATCCTGCTCAATATCGGCCCGCAGAGCCGCTTCTGGGTCGATGCCGCCGCCACCCTGATCGCCGCCCTGATCGCCACCTATTTCGCCCGCTACGCGGTCAAGACCAACCTGATGTCGGTGCTGCTCAACGACCGCACCCAGGGGCAGGATTTCACCCCCGAATGGCTGATCTCCTTCTTCCGCATGTTCGCCAATCCGCCTTCGAAATGGGCCGAGATATGGGCCGCCACCGGCTCCGAATGGGTCCATACCCCGATCTGGCTGCCGCAGCTTCCCATGTCGATCGGCACCATCCTGCTGGCCGTGGCCCTGTGGGACGCGCTTACGCGCCTGCTGGTGACCGGCGAAACCAGCCTCGTGGGGGAGACGGTGGAA
This sequence comes from Paracoccaceae bacterium, assembly GCA_026997055.1. GTDB lineage: Bacteria > Pseudomonadota > Alphaproteobacteria > Rhodobacterales > Rhodobacteraceae > JAAEUB01. The sequence goes on from JALWJU010000339.1 coordinate 2,191, forward strand.
TGAGCGAAGTATATGCCACCATCATCTTCCTGTTCGTGCTTTTTGCCCTGCTCGGGGGCTCGGTCTGGGTCGGGCTTGCGCTGATGGGCGTGGCCTGGGTGGGGATGGAGCTTTTCACCACCCGCCCGGCGGGCGATGCGATGATCACCACGATCTGGACCGGCGCTTCCTCCTGGACGCTCACGGCCCTGCCGCTCTTCGTCTGGATGGGCGAGATCCTCTACCGCACCCGATTGTCCGAAGACATGTTTCGCGGCCTCGCCCCCTGGATGCGCTTTCTTCCCGGCGGGCTCCTGCACAGCAATATCGCCGGCTGCACCATCTTTGCCGCGGTGTCGGGCTCTTCGGCGGCGACGCTGAGCACGGTGGGCAAGATGTCGATCCCGGAACTGCGCAAGCGCGGCTACCCGGAGCACATGATCATCGGCACCCTTGCCGGCGCGGCCACGCTGGGGCTGATGATCCCGCCGAGCCTGACCCTGATCGTCTATGGCGTGAGCATCAATGAAAGCATCACCCGGCTGTTCATGGCCGGGGTGATCCCGGGGCTGATCCTGGCCGGGCTGTTCATGTCCTATATCGTCGTCTGGCACTTCCTGGCCCGGGACCAGCGCCCGGAGCCGGAGCCGGCCATGCCGCTCGGGCGGATGCTGGCCGAAAGCCGCTTCCTGATCCCGGTGCTGGGGCTGGTGGGGGTGGTGATCGGCTCGATGTATCTGGGCTATGCCACCGCCACCGAAGCCGCCGCCGTGGGGGTGCTGGGCGCGCTGGGGCTGGCGGCGATGCAGGGCTCGCTCAGCTGGTCCACCTTCACCGCCTCGCTGATGGGCGCCACGCGCACCTCGGCGATGATCGCGCTGATCCTGATGGGGGCGTTCTTCCTGTCGCTGTCCATGGGCTTCACCGGCCTGCCCCGGGCGCTGGCCGAATGGATCGACTCCATGCAGATGTCGCCCCTGATGCTGATCGTGGTGCTGACCATCTTCTACGTCTTTCTCGGCATGTTCCTCGACGGCATCTCCTCGGTGGTGCTGACCATGGCCATCGTCGAGCCGATGATCCGCCAGGCGGGGATCGACGTGATCTGGTTCGGCATCTTCATCGTGGTGGTGGTGGAAATGGCCCAGGTGACGCCGCCGATCGGCTTCAACCTGTTCGTGCTGCAGGGCATGACCCGCCACGAGATTTCCTATATCGCCAGGACCGCCCTGCCGATGGTGGCGCTGATGCTGCTGATGGTGGTGATCCTGGTGATCTGGCCGGAAATCGCCACCTGGCTGCCGGACCGGATGCGCCAGGCGCCGTAACGGGGCCGGCGGCGGCCCGGCGAAAGGCGGGCCGGCGGCTCTCAGTCGCCGAGCGCGCGAAACACCGCCTCCAGCGCCTCGACAAGGGCCATCGCCTGGCTGGCGGACACATGCAGGCGCAGCGCCTGCTCGTCGCCCGGCGCCGCCTCGTGGAAATAGAGCAGCGCCTCCAGCCCCAGGAAAAGCCGCGCCACCGAGCGCGAGGGCCGGGCCGGGTCGATCTCGCCCGCGCGCGCCAGCACCGCGCCGATCCCCGGCCCGCAAAGCCCGAACACGGCATATCCCCCGCTCATGTCCGAGACCGCGAG
>JALWJU010000340.1 GCA_026997055.1 Paracoccaceae bacterium
TGGCATCCTGATGGCGGCCTTCATATTCGGGGCGATGTCCCCGTTCATCACCGCGACATGGACGCTGGCAGGCAGCTTCATCCGCAGGCTTCTGAGCAACCCCGCGCGCCTTGCGCTGTTCAACTACACGATGGCAGCGCTCCTTCTGCTGTCCCTCCTGTCGACGCTCCGCAGCTGACCGACGCATGCGCTACCTCATCATGTTCGGCGTATAGACCCGCCGTTTCCTGCGTGGGGTGCGGGGCTGGCCGGCGGTGGGTTCGGGCGGCTGGGCCGCCTCTTCGGCACCGGCGGCCACCTCTTCCTCCCGTGCAATCCCCACCTGCGCCTCCAGCGATTGCCAGGTGCTTTCGGCCCAGCGCTCGGCCCCGAACAGCCAGGCGGCGGCGCGGGCGTAGACCCGGCAGTCCAGCGCCTCGTTGCGCTCGCGCATCTTCTGCCATTCGAGCCTGGCGAAGCCCCGCCGGTCGCGCCGGGTCACCAGCTGTTCGGCGGTCAGCTGCTTCAGCCACTCGCTGTCGATCCAGTCGGGCAGGTGGAGGGAGCCGGGCGGAAAGCCCTGGCCGGCATCGATGTCCTCGTCGGTCGGCTTGGGCAGGCGCAGGAACCGGTAAGTTTCCGACTTGAACACCGCCGTGGCGACGGTCCAGAGCTTCGCGCCCCGCCGGATGCGCCTGCCGCCTTCGGTGGCATCGACAAGGGTCGGCCCCGTGACCGGGCTTGCCCGGTTGAACCCCTCGACGCCCTTCACCGGGGCGACCTGCGCGCCCGTCTGCTGCCGCGCCCAGCTGTAGACGGCCGCCGATTCATAGCCCGTGTCGATCGCCAGCTTGCCGATCTGCATCTGCGCGCCGTTTTCGTGGGGCCATGTCCGGCCCAGCAACACGGTCAGCTCGGCCCAGGCCCCGGGATCGGCCGGCCCGCCCTCGATCACCACGTGATCGACCAGCCAGCTTTCCAGGCCCCGCCCCCAGGCCCAGACATCGATCTCGATGCGGTCCTTTTGCACGTCGGCCCCGGCGGTGAGGAACAGGCCCCGTTCCGGCACCGTGCCCGCCGCCCAGCGCTCGCGGCGCTCGTAAAGCCGCTGCCAGTCCGGCGCCTCGCCGCTTTCGGCCCAGGTCTCGCCCAGGATCGTGTTCTTCAATGTCTTCAAGGCGGAATCGTTGCCCTTTGCTTCTTCCCACTTCCGGGCAATGGCCGCCCAGCTGAGCCAGCCCAGCGGTGAGTAGAGGCCGTTGATGTGGAAGCCGACGATCCCGGCGGCCTCGGCTTTCTTGCGCGTTTCCTCGTCAGCCGTGGCTCGCCAGCAGGCGCCGTTCTCCTCGGCCATCATCTGCGTCTTGAACCGCTCCTCGATCGGTTCCTCGCAGTGTTCGCAGATGTAGCGGGCGGTTTCCGGCTTGCCCTTTTCCCAGCGCAGGCGCTCGAACTTCAGCCATTGCAGGCCGCCGCAGTGCGGGCACGGCACATGATACCGGCGCTGGTCGGAAAGCTCGAACTCCCGCTCGATTCGGCTCAGCCCCGTCACCGTTGGGGTCGAGGCGAGGAAAATCTTCGCCCGATGCCCGAAGCTGTTGGTGCGGGCTTCCGCCAGTTGCACCGGGTCGCCCTCGCCATCGACATCGCCCGGATAGGCATCGACCTCGTCCATGAACACCCAGCGCGCCGGCATCGAGCGCAGGCCCACGGCCGAGTTGGCCCCGGTCAGGATCAGCTGCCCGCCGGGAAAGCGCTTGGCCAGCACCGTGTTGCCGGAATCCCGGCTGCGGGATGGACTGACCAGGTCGCGCAGCGCCGGGCTGTCCTCGATCAGCGGATTGATCCGCTGCTGGCTCAGGCGCTTGGCCAGGTCCACCGTCGGCTGCACCGCCAGCATCGGCCCGGGTGCCCGGTGAATGCAGAAGCCGATCCAGTTGTTGCCGGCCTCGGTGGCGCCCACCTGCGCCGGCTTCATGAACACCACGCGCCGGGCCGGATCGCTCGGCGACAGCGCATCCATGATCCCCCGCATGTAGGGGGTGCGCGATGTGCGATAGGGCCCCGCTTCAGAGGCCGCGCGGGATGACAGCACCCGGTGCCTATCGGCCCACTGCGACACCGTGAGCGCCGGGTCGGGGGCAAGCCCCTTCAGCCAGGCGGCCCTGATCTCCTTCGTTCCGTCCTCATCCGAGCTCAATCTCGATCTCCGCCAGCTCCGCGAGGTGCCGGCGGAGGTGGTGCTCCAGCACCTGCTCCATCAGATGGGGGTCCACGCCCAGCTCCGCTGCCATGTCGGCGGCAACCCTGGGCGGCCAGTTCATCCAGGCGTCCCGCTCGCGCCGGGCAAGGTCGAAGACCAGTGCGGTGGCCTTCGCCTTGTCGACCAGCTCGCCCTTCATCTTCGCGAGCTTCACCTTCGCGGTCTGGGCGCCGATCATCTCGCGTGCTGCCCGGGCGCGCATGAAGGCGGCGGGGCCGACGGGGCCGGCCTCGGCCAGGGTGTCGTCGACGGCCTTTCGGGCAGCGCGAGGGAGAGGCTTGCCGGCAGGGCGCCTCGTGGTCTGCTTTGCCGGGTCGGTCTGCGCCTCCCACTCGCGGTCGGCCTTCACCGGGTCGATGGTGCCGTCGGGCTCCAGCGTGATCCGGCCCGCGGCGATGGCCTTGCGTACTGCGCTCTCGGCCACCCCGCGGTGGCGCGCATAGGCGCGGCGGGACAGTCCCATGGGTGGTCTCCGGTCATCATGTAATCCGGCGACGGCTGATAACGCCATGATATTGCAGCGATTGTCGTTGATGCCTTGGGCGTGTCGATCAAACGTGACGGCACCAGAAGGCCATTTCACAGGAGGTCATGATGCCCGAGCTCACCGATACCCAGATCCTGATCCTGTCTCGCGCCTCTCAGCGCGATGACCGCATTGCCCTGCCGCTGCCGGGGCGCCTGCGCGGCGCCGCCGCGAAGAAAGTGGTTGCCCCACTGATCGAACGCGGCCTGCTGGCGGAGATCGATGCCGACCCCCGCAAGCGCGGCGCGCTCTGGCGCCAGCGGCAGGATGGGACGTTCGCGACACTGGCCATCACCGATGCCGGGCTCGAGGTCATCGGGGTTGAGATTGACCCGCCCCGGCCGGAGCCGGTCGCTGATCCGGCGCCAAAACCCCCGACCCTGCGCAAGGGCACCAAGCAGGCATTCCTGATCGAAATGCTGCGCGCAAAGGATGGCGCGACCCTTGATGAGATCATCGCGGCGACCGGTTGGAAGAAGCACACAGCGCGTGGCGTCATCTCTGGCCAGCTCCGCAAGCGGCTGGGGCTGAACGTGGTGATCGAGGCCGATGCCCGGCGCGGGCGGGTCTATCGGATTGCGGGCTGAGGCACCGGCCGCGACAGGCGCCCACACGAGGCCCGTACCCTTGCGCTGCCCCTCATGGGGCGGCCTTCTTCGTCGTGGGCCGTGTCGCGCGCACACGTGCTGCCTCGAAGGCCCGTCGCAGGACGTATGAGCGAAGTATCGAGATCGCCGAGAACAGGGCGGCCAGTTGCAGGTTCTGGTTCAGCGTGGCCTGCAGGCCGAAGGCCGGAAATGCCAGGACCTGGGCAAGGACCGCCAGGCAGTAGCCAACCACGACGTTGGTGACGGCTTCGATCAGGGACATGGTGCGGCTCTGTTTCATTCCTCCCCCTCATTCATCGCACAATTCAGCCGCCAAAGTTCGAACCGCATGCGCCGCAGCCAGGGGGACCACGCCGTTTCCACAGAGTCGAAGCCTGTCCACCCGGCCGGCCAGCCCATCAGCGCCTCGACGAAGGCTGGGTTCAGCGTGCGGGGCGTGGCGGAGGTAGTTTCGCCAGGCTTCAAAGTCCCCTGGGCCAGGGGGGAATGCACGGTGAAGTTCGCCAGCTGGTCCATGTGTCTGCGTCCGGTGCCGTTCTTCTCGACATGCGCCCGGCTGTTCGCGCCCTTGGCATCGCGCGCCGCCGGGGTCGGCCACATCCGGCTCGCGTGCGTCAGGTCGGCCGTCTTGCGGTTCCCGCCGCTCGGCTTGTTGCCGTCGCTCGCCATCGGGGTAGGCCAGCGGCGCAGGATTTCCGTCCGGTTGCCTCCACTCGACCTCTTTCCAGAGCAGGCGCGCGGGGTCGGCCATGTGGTCGCCTTCCCGGTGGGCAAGGACGAACAGCCGCTCGCGCTTGTGGGGCGCGCCGACTTCCGCCGCCGTGAACAGGCCCGCCGCAAGGCGGTAGCCCATGCCGACCAGGCCTCCGGCGACGTCGGGAAAGCCGAGGCGGAGATGATGGGCGACATTCTCGAGGAAGACGAAGGGCGGTTCGACCTCTCCGATGATGCGAGCGACATGGGGCCAGAGGTGGCGGGGGTCGCTTGCCCCCTTCCGCTTGCCCGCGACGCTGAACGGCTGGCACGGGTATCCCGCAGTGACGATGTCCACCGCTCCGCGCCACGGGCGGCCGTCGAATGTGGCAACATCGTCCCAGAGAGGCGCCGGCGCCAGGGCCTTGTCTTCCATCCGCGCCACGAGGATGGCCGCGGCGTAAGCCTCCCGTTCGACATGACACACAGTTCGGTATTGGGGGCACGCGATGTGGAGGCCGAGTTCCAGCCCGCCGGCGCCGGAGCAGAGCGAGAGGCCGAAGAGGCAGGCGCCGTCTGTTCCGGCACACAAGCCGGGGGAACATACAGCCACGCCATCCATCGCCTCAGCGCGGGGTGTCGGCCACATCGGCAAAGGTCTGGCCGGTTTCTTCCAGCACCGCCTGCCGGCCCGTGGCCTCCTGCCAGCGCCGGATCGCCACATCGACAAAGGCCGGCTGCAGTTCCATCGCGTAAACCTTCCGGCCCAGCGCCTCACCGGCCACGATCTGCGAGCCGGAGCCCGAGAACGGCTCGAAGCAGATCTCGTCCTTCTTCGTGTGCCGGCGCATGGGGATGGCGAAGACCTCGAGCGGCTTCTGGGTCGGGTGCTCGGCCCCGGCCGGCCGCGCCGCGCCTTCCCAGTCCAGTTCCCACACGCTGGTGACGTTGTGGTCGTTGCCACCCAGGTGCGGCGGCTTGTTGCCCTGCTGCCAGCCCATGAGGCAGGGTTCGTGCCGCCAGGGGTAGTAGCTGTGGGTGGGGATGGCGGCGGGCTTGACCCAGACGATCTGCTGGTGGTTGAGAATGCCGAGCTCGGTCCAGATCGCCTCGATCAGGGCGGCGCGCTTGTGGGCGTGCCAGCAATACCAGGCAGCGTCCTTGCGGGTGACCTTGATGGCATTGCGGAACACGGCGCGCAGGAAGCCCTCGGCATCCTTGATGTCCACCTCGCGGTAGAGGTCGGACCAGTCATGCCCGGCACCACCTGGCCTGCCGTCGCCGGTGTAGTCGACCAGGTAGGGCGGGTCGGTCGAGAACAGCGCAGCGGTCTGGCCGTTCATCAGGCGCTCGACGTCCTTCAGGTTCGTGCTGTCGCCACACAGCAGGCGGTGGTTGCCAAGCAGCCAGAGATCGCCGGGGCGGGTAACCGGGTCTTCGGGCGGCTCGGGCACCTGGGCGGGGGCAATCTCGCCCTCGGGTTCGTCGTCATCCCCCAGCCCGTCGAGCAAATCATCCAGTTCTGCGTCCGAGAACCCCACCAGGTCGAGGTCGAACTCCATCTCCTGCAGGGCTGCCAGTTCCGCACGCAGCAGGTCCTCATCCCAGCCAGCATTCTCGGCAATCCTGTTGTCGGCGATTACCAGGGCACGGCGCTGGGCATCATCGAGGTGGTCCAGCCTGATGACCGGCACCTTGTCGAGGCCCAGGCGCTGTGCCGCCAGCAGACGACCGTGGCCCGCGATGATCACCCCGTCGCTGCCCGCCAGGATCGGGTTGGTGAAACCGAATTCCTCGATTGAGGCGGCGATCTGGGCGATCTGCGCATCCGAATGCGTGCGGGCATTCCCGGCGTAAGGGGTGAGGTCGCCCAAGGGCGTCATCCTGATCTTCACGGTCGTTCCTTGCGTTTGCCCAGGGCCAAAAGAAACGGCCCCGCGCGATGGCGGGGCCGGAGTTGAGGCCAGGGAGGCGGTATTCGCGTGGGTGCGCACCCAGATCTGCTTGAGGTGCGCACCTGCGAACCCGAGTGCGCACCCGGGTGCGCAGGTGCGCACTTGGGTGAATTCGCACAACCCTTGGTAAATACGTTGTTTTCTCGCGCCGGAGTGGCATGTGCGCACCCAGACTGCGCACCCAAAACAACACCCTGTCGCTAGAGAGGCGCCGCGCCAAGCCCCCCCGTATACGTATCCCGCCAGGGAGGACCCAGGATGGGGGGCAGGCGCGGCTGGAGGAGGGCAGGCTTCTTCGAGCTTATCCGTTTTCTGCCACGAAACGCCCGCAAATGTCGCGCCCAAAGTTCGACGTGTTTTGCCAGGCAATCCACACCCAGCGCAGGGTGGATGGGAATAGCCCGGTACGGCACGGGATTGCACGGCGTGGTCATTTGCCAGAACGTGAATTGCCGGTATTGGTTTTTCCACCATTCACCCGCTTTGCGATCGTCGCCAGCGCGGCCACCCAGCGCCGCCAGGCGGTCTGGCGCACGCAGCCAGCCTCGATGCAGACCTCGCGCCAGCGGCGGCCCTCGGCCCGCATCCAGATGATGCGCGCATCCTCGGGTGCAACCAGGAGCAGCCAGTCGAAGCATTCCTCCATCTGGGCAATATCGCGGGGCGAGGGCCGCACCCGCAGGCGGGCCTCGTGGTAGCCATAGGCGTGTTTCGCCTCGTGCACGTATTCGGGCCAGGAGCGACCATAGCCTTTCGGGCCGGAACCCGGCGGGTCAGGCAGGCGGCGCAGGGTGCGGGCCGCCTCCTCCATTCGGTCGGCGATTTCCGAGGCGGTGAGCTTGTTCCCCTTCCCGCTCATGCCATCACCTCCAGCGGTCTTTCCGCGCGGCCACGATCCTGCGCAGTTCCGCGAGTTCGGCGCTCGTGATCAGCCCGCGGCGCAGCATTTCGTCGGCAATCCGGCCATGCAGGTGATTCTCGGCAAATGGCTCGCGGTTGCGGATGCGTCTCGCCGTGATGGCCGCGTCGTCGAGCGACCAGTCGCCGGTCACCTGCTCGCGCGGACCCGGTGCCAGGTGCGCCTTGCCGGCTGCCGCCTCGACCTCGCGCACGGTCGGCCAGCAACGGGTGGAAGCCGCGCGGTCCAGTTCCGTGCACAGGGCCTCGATCCACTCGGCCACACGGCTTTCCGGCGCGTGGCGCAGGACGGCGGCCAGGAGGGCGTTCGCCTCGCGCTGGGCGGCCTCTGGCCTGTCGCGCAGATGAGCGGGCGGGGCGTAACGCTCCAGCCACTCGTTGAAGCGCGTGGTCAGGAGATCGACGTCAGCCATTGCCTGCCTCCTTCCTGCGGTATGTCTCGGGAAGCTCGGCGCGGATGGTGGGCACAGGCTTCGACGCACAACCGGCCTTCGGGGTCAGGGGCGATTCCTGCTTGCGGGCGGCAAAGGCGCGCATCGCATCGCGGAAATAGCGAAAGCTGTGAGGGGTCCGGGGCGCGCGGCGCAGGACATCGCGGATGACGCCAAGGCATTCCGCCTCGCTCAGGCCAAGATCACCCAGCCAGCGATCGGCCTCGGCCATGTCGGCAGCGGTGCCGAGGATGTGGCCCTCGCCCCGGACCTTGCCGGTCTCGGGGTCGGCGCCCAGCGCCGCCAGCAGGGATGCGCGAAATTCGCGCGCCTGCTTCGTCATCATCATCCTTACGGGTTCACTTACAAGGTTAGTGTCGCAATCTGAGACACGGGAATCGTCCGATCTGAGACATGGACCGTGTGTCAGTTCGAGACACGGGGCCCCGTTCGGAGGCGGCTCGAACTCGTCCTCGAAGGCCAGCAGGTAGCGGGTTGCCATGACCCGGCCGGTGGCTGGATCGGTGCGGCGCACACGCCGGATCAGGCCGATCTCCTCGAGCGCCGCGAGGTGGCGGTTGACGCTTGCGCGCGACATCTCGGCATCGCGCGCAAGGCTCTGCTGCGAGGGGAAACAGCCGTAATCGGGGTTGTGGCGGTCGGCGAGGTACCAGAGCACCAGCTTGGTGGCCGGTTTCAGCCCCTTCTGGCGGATCGCCCAGGTGGTCGCGAAATGGCTCATGACGCGCCCTCCCCGGCTGGCAGGGCAAGGCGAGTTTCCTCGGGACAGCCGGCGAGGTGCCCGGCGCCTTCGCGGTCCAGGAAATGCTGGCAGGTGGGGCAGCGGCGTTTGGCCTTTCTCACCCCCTCGGGCAGGACGGCCGCCCAGAGGGTCAGCATGGCAGGCTCGTAGACCGAAACTACGATCTCGCCCCGGGCGTTCACCCGCACCTCCACCCAGCCATTGCCGGCGTCAGTCGCCGCCACCAGGCATTCGCGCCGGGCGCAGAATTCCCAGCCGCGTGCGCCATCCAGAAGCTGCTGGCCCAGCGCCGGGCCGCCCTCGCCCCGCACCCATTCGACGGCCGCCCAGATCCGGTCGCGCGTCATGGCCGGCCCCAGATGGTGACGGCGAGGCCCAGCGCGGCCGCAAGCGCAATCAGCGCCATGCAGGCCACCAGCGCCCAGCCGATCCGTTCGTTCCTTCGGATGCGGGCCTTGACGGCGTACCGGTCGGCCTCCTGCCGGGCAAGTGCAAGCCGGTGCGCCTTGTCCCCGGCAAGGGAGGCAAAGACGCCCATGCGGTGCCCGTTGCTGACCGGCCCTTCCACGTCGGATCCGCGTGGCGGCAGTGGCCCTGGTTTCTCGCCCCGATCCAGGGCGCGCATCTGGGCGGCCGCGCGGCTCACGTCAAGCCAGTCGCCATGGATGGTCAGCCAGGTGCACGCGGCGCGCAGGTGCTCATGCCCATGCAGATCAGGGCGTTCGATGATCCGCCGGGCAGTCTCGTGCGAAAAGCGGGAGAGGTGGGCAAGACCGGTCATTGCTCCCCCCTCGCTTGTTCGCGGCTTTCCAACCACTCCAGCACAGCCGCGCGCCGGTAGAACACGCAGCGCCCGATCCGGGCCAGCGGCGGTCCGCACCGGCTGGTCTCCCAGCGCGCCAGCGTGTCGACCGATACCCCAAGTTCACGCGCCAGTTCGGCGCGGGATATCCACCCCTCGAGCAGTGATCCCTCCCGGTTCTCCGGTGCCTGTTCTTCCATTCCCGCCTCCTTGCATCCCGGCCCGCGCGGGATACGTGAGCCTGCAAGCGTGGTGGCGGAACGACCGGGGGAGGCGTCCCGGCAGAACCGACACAGCCGCCTGCCACCCCCGGAAGTAAGATCGGCGAATCCCTGCCGGATCGATGCGGAAGCAGCCATTTTTTGGTCTTGACCGAATCGCCTCAAAGGTGTGCATCTTGTCCGGCCAGAACCACAGGGCGAGACCATCGAGCAGAAAAGGCCGGCAGCACCCGATTGGCTGCACAAGGCCGTGATTGCCCCGGAAAGCAGGCATGAACCCGCAGGCACCAGCCTGTGGCGGCAAAGTCCTGCGACCTCTTCCCTGCGCCGGTTCGGCTTGGGACAGAAAGGAGGTCAGCCAATGAATTCAACGAAATCCCATTCCTTCATCCCCATCCTGCGCGCCGCTGCGCGGTGGGGTTGTTCGATTGCCGACATTGCCGGTTGGGCTGCAACCGAACGGTTGCCGATCGTGATGGGTATCTGCCCGGTTCGCTGTGGGTCCGAGCCTGTCGCCGGCGTCGTCGAGGTCGCCACGGCCGACATCCTCAGCCTCTTCCTGCAGGAAACGACCGAGAATGCCGGAGCCTATCTCAAGCGCATCCGGCGCATCGGGCGGGAACAGGACTGGCTGACCATCACCGATCCCGCAGAGGGCGTTTTCGTGACACTCAAGGACCTTGCCATTCAGGGGCATGCCGCGGCGCGTTTCGAGGCCGAGGAAGGGCTGGTGATGGTGCGCGCCGGCGGTGCCCTGCGGTACGACTGGGAAAAGATGGCCTACGGCCTGATCGCGCGGGCCACCCGAGATGGCGCGCCCGCCAGCCAGTCAGAACTGGTGCGCTGGGCGCTGGACTGGTTTGCCGATCAGGGCGAGGTCCCGGACGAGAGCACTGCGCGGCGGCGCCTGACGCCGCTCTGGCGCGAACTTCAGGGTCAGGGCTGACCGGTCGGACGAGATTACTGCAATCGTTCACGACTCGCAGTAGAACATTCCGCAGCATCCGGTAATACGAACCCGCTACCGCCCTTCGTTGTTCGTGATCGAGTAACCCGGTTCCGGGCGGTAGCACCCCCGTGATCGTGAAGGATATACCGTCGCGGTCCGCCGTGGTCTTCGGCTTCACGGCTTTCTGGTTGCCACAACCCTGGGCCGGGGCCGCAGCATCTCGGCCACGGCATCGACACCGCCACGCAGCGGTGCATCGGCCAAATGGGCGTAACGCTGGGTGGTCTGGACCTGTGCGTGGCCAAGGAGCTTTGCCACCATCTCGAGCGACGCGCCCCGGCTGACCAGCAGCGAAGCGAAGGTGTGGCGCAGGTCGTGGATGCGCACGTCATCCAGCCCGGCGGCCGCGCGGATGCGGTGCCAGCCGCGGCGGATTTCCTGCACGGGCTGGCCCTCGACCTCGCCCGGGAACAGCCACGGGCAACCCTTTGGCACCACCAGCCGGCGCTGGCGCACGATGGCCGCGACCTCCTCGGAAATCGGCAGCCGGTGGATCTTGCGCTGCTTCGTCATGCTGGCCGGTTTCGTCCAGGTCAGGTTCTCGAGGTTGAAATGCTCGAACCGCGCGCAGCGCACCTCGCCCAGCCGCGCGCCCGTCAGCATGCACATGCGGATGATGCCCACCGTGCGGTCGTCCGGGTCGGCATCAAGCGCGACGGCCAGTCGGGCCAGTTCCTTCTGCGTCAGGAACCGTTCGCGTTCCTGCTCTAGCCGGCGGCGGAACGACGAGGCCGGATTGTCCTTGCGCATGCCCCACTCGACGGCGAGGTTGAACATCTTGCGCAACACCTCGCCGGTGCGGTTGGCGCGCACGGGCTTGGGCCGGTCCTTCTTCTTCGGGTCGATCGTGCCCTCGGCAATCATGGTCAGCAGCTGGTTCACGTCGCGGTGTTCGATTTCCTTGACGAGGCGCCGGCCCCAGTGGGGCACGACATAGCGCTGCAGCATGGATTTCTGGTCCGCTGCGCTGCGCGGGGCCAGGTGCGGCAGGTGTTCTTCGGCGTATCGCTCGATCAACTCGGCCACCGTGGCGCCGTTCTTCCGGTTGCGCTCTTCGGTCGGGTCCTGGCCCATGTCGACCATCCGCCGCAGTTCCTTGGCCCGTTCCCGCGCCGCGGTCACGCTCCAGGCCGGCCATTCACCGATGCGCACCGAGAGTTGCCGACGGCCCAGCTGGCATTCGAACCGGAAGACCCTTGTGCCGTTGGGATAGACCCGCACCCCGAAACCCGTCACCTTGTCATCGCCCACCCGGTACCGGCGGGCCCGGGGCTCGAGCTTCTTCAGGCAGGACTCGGTCAGGTGCACAGGCATCAAAGGTCTCCTCGACGACACATGAGGCGTAAGCCTTGCGTCGAATCAACCTATGATTTCGAAGGGGGGAGGCGTCCCGGAAAAACAGGCAGGAAGGGTTGCCGGAGGTGGCCTTGATTGGCGCTTTCGGCCCTTACCGGACATTCGCACGTGGGTTTTGAGTGACGATACGGAATCTGAGAGCTGCCGTTCAAGCCATACCGTTTTCTAGCATTCAACCCTTGCCCCTAGCCGCCCTTACGCGGCATGATCGCACCCGGCACGAGCGGGCATCCAAGGATCCACGTGACCGCGCTATAGAGGCGCTCGACTGACAATATTGCAGTAGTGGATTTCGTATCAGTGTCGTCATTGAGGAACGAGGACATGACTTAAAGAAAGGCGCTCTCCATGAGTAGCGATATTCGCGAACAGATCACCGAGTGGCTGACGGGGAATGATACGTGCTTCCTGATTGGTGCGGGCTGCAGTGCTTGTGCCGGCAAGCCGCTGATCGGTGGCCTCACGGAGAATGTCCTGGATGGCGCTGATCAAAAAATTCTGGATCAGTTCAACAGCCTCAAGCCGGCCGGCGACCGCTCGCCCACCATTGAGGATTTGATCAACTATCTCGTGCGCTACCGGGACATCCTTACGACGATCACCACAGCCGACAATCACAGCCTGAGTGTCGAAGAGATCGATACATGGCTAAGGAATATTAAAAGGGGCATCGTCCGTGAGGTTGCTGATGACTGGCAACCTAGCACGTATCACGAGCGGTTCCTCAAACGCTTGCGCGGCGCGCGCGAGCGCGGTCCCCGCGATATCTTTAGCCTGAATTACGATACGCTGCTGGAAGCCAGCCTGGATTCCCTACGCCTTCCCTATGTGGATGGGTTCCGCGGGACCAACCGGGCTTGGTTTGATGCGGAGACCTTCGATGAGGCCGGGGCTGGCATTGCCTACCGTGTCTATAAGCTGCACGGCTCGATCAACTGGACGCGCGATGCGGACGGACATGTGCGGCGCGGGCGCAATGCGAATGAAGATGCTGCCGACGAACCGGTCGTTGTTTATCCATCAGAGCAAAAATACTTGCAAACTCAATATGGCGTCTACGAAAGCCTTATTGGCCGTTTCCGCAATCGCTTACGGAATGCGAGGGTGAACAATCATCTGATTGTGCTCGGCTACAGCTTTAACGATGAACATATCAATGAAGCGATCTGTGATGCGATCAATGCACCGCAAAGCAATCTAACGGTTATCGCGTTCGTCGGACCTGAAGAAGACCGCAAAAAACAAGATCAGCGTTTGCAGATCTTAAGCGAGCGCTGTGATGATCGGTTCAACGCCTTTGTCGGCGATGATGACAATGGCAGCTTTATCGGTCATGCGCTCGATACCGAGTCATCATTGAGCGTTCTGGAGGCAAAGCTCTGGCGCTTTGAAAACCTTGTCGATTTTATTGCAGGGGCCCACTCATGAGAGACCCGATCCTAAAAATTGGTCGCGTGGTGGAAGTCTCCGGCTCAAAGGTTATCGGTGAGCTTGAAGGCACGGTCGAAGACCTGCACCGCACCTATAAGAGCCGGCGCTATTCGGTCGGCCAAGTCGGTTCGATTGTGAAGATTGAGGCCAGCGACAAGCTTGTCTTCGGTGTCGTCACAGCGCTCCGCATGACCGAAACCATGCTCGATGGGGTTACTGCACCTAAGCGTGACGTGGCCGCCGAGAGCACATCCAATGCCAAGTGGCTTGAGATCGAGCTGTTCGGCGAGGCGGTGCGCACAGGCCTTGGCGAAAGTGAGTTCGTCTTTCAGCGCGGAGTCGTCACATATCCGCTACCCGGCCAGGGGATATTTGTTGCGAGCGTAACTGAGCTACAGCGCATCTATAACCGGCCCGATAAGCCGAGCGTGCATGTCGGTACGCTCTCGCAAGCCGCATCCTTGCCCGTCTATCTGCTCACGGATGAGTTGCTGGGCAAGCATTTTGCCGTGCTCGGCACCACAGGCGCCGGCAAGTCATGCGCGGTGACTGTGTTGTTGCGATCGATTCTGGATGTTGCGCCGCGCGCGCATGTAATCTTGCTCGATCCACACAATGAATACCGGCGCGCCTTTCCCGATCTGGCCGAAGTGATTGATCCGACGACGCTGAATCTGCCGCACTGGCTGCTTAATTTTGAAGAGAGCGTCGAGCTCTTTATCGGCAAGACAGAACATGTTGCCACCAGCCAGACCAATATCCTCAAAGATGCGATACTGGACGCGCGGCGCACGTTCGGCACGCAAGGCATTCCGGCCGGGAAGATCACAGTCGATACGCCAGTTCCCTATAAGCTGAGCACGATGCTTGCCCATATCGATGGAGCCAAGCCGTCGCAGGCATCAAAGCAGGACCCCTATTTGAAGATAAAAAACAAAGTTCAAACTCTTCAGCAAGATGGCCGCTTCAGCTTTATGATCCGCCCTGATGAACATGTTGGCGATCATCTCTCCGCTATCGTCAGTCAGTATTTGCGGATACCGGTTGATGATAAACCGCTATCCATCATTGATCTTTCAGGCGTGCCGTCTGATGTGGTTGATGTGGTAGTCTCGGTACTGTGCCGCATGATCTTTGATTTTGCGATGTGGAGCCCCCGACCGGTCCAGGTTCCGGTGGTCCTCATGTGCGAAGAGGCGCATCGATACGCTCCCAGGCGCGACGATGCCGCCTTTCAACCGACCAAGCATGCGCTCTCGCGTATCGCCAAAGAAGGCCGCAAATACGGTGTGGGCCTGGGCCTGATCTCGCAGCGCCCCTCCGAGCTGGCTGAATCCATTCTTTCTCAGTGCAATACACTGATTGCGCTGCGGATGAGTAATGAGCAGGATCAGAATTTTGTACAGCGCGCGCTGCCAGATTCCGTGCGCAGCCTAGTGAGCGTCTTACCGACCTTGCGCACCCAAGAAGCGCTCGTGGTGGGCGAAGGCACAGTGGTGCCAGTGCGCTTGCGCTTCAATGATCTGGACGAAGAACATCGCCCGCAAAGCTCCGATGTCCCTTTTGCTGCGCTGTGGGAGGCGGACGCGACCGGAGAAGAATTTGTTAAGAATGTTGTCCACCGTTGGCGCATGCAAGAGCGGCCACCGGTTGTCCAGACAGTGGCAAATACGGTCGAAAATGAGGACCAATGAACGTGGCCTCGGTCGGCTCAATTTCCTGAGTGCTGAACCTGCTCTTGGGAGACGTTTCCCCCTGAGGGCTGTTGCCGGCAATCAAGACAACGTGCCTTGCGCCGCAAAGCGGCGCCGAAGGTCCGTTCCCGATCCGGGCTGATCTGCGTTTGCACTTACATCGAACTTCTGCTTCCCGCCCGACCCCGACATTGAGGTGGTCGCAGGATTTACCGCCAACGTAGCGCCAACGGCTCTGATAACGTACAGAATCTTTCGCCCCTTTGCTTTTGACGACGGTTCCTTTCAGACTTGCTGAGAGGAGCTGAAAATGGACGAAAACGAGAAGCCCAAAGCGATGGGAGAAGTCATTCAGATCGACGAGGCGCGGATTCGCGACCACCTTGGCG